>JAQUMG010000144.1 GCA_028718265.1 Candidatus Omnitrophota bacterium | reverse complement strand
CTTTCCGCACACAATGCACTTGCCGTATGTTTTATCTTTTATTCTTTTGAGCGAGTCATCGATGTCTAAAAGCGTATTGCGTTCGCCGGAAGCGAGGTTGAAAGAAAATTCACGGTCGTAATTATCGGACGCCACATCGGCCATATGCATGCTATACGAGGACAGGTCCCCCGATGCTTCTTTATGCGAGGTCTTCCGGGTATCCTCAGTAATATGATTTACGTCGCTCATTATGTCATCTCTTTTTTGCAGCAACAATTTTTTGAATTTTTCAATCTCTATCTTATTCATCGAATCTATCCTTTCTTCTGTGAAACGAACTCCCTGACCACCTTCGCGCACTTAGCGCAAAGCACGGGATGTTCTTTATCGGCGCCGACCGTCGTACTATAATTCCAGCACCTTTGGCATTTTTCGCCGGCTGCCTTTTCCACTTTTATGCTAACCGGAATACCCTCGGCCGATTTGCCGCCTTCGGGAGGCCGCGGCGAAATATCAACGGACGAAACAATAAAAAGCGGCGCGAGTATTTGCCGCTTCGCATTCAGAACTTTACCCCATTCGTCATTATCGGCATGAAGAATTACTTTGGCCTCAAGGGCGCTGCCTATGAGCCCTTTTGACCTTGCTTCTTCAAGTTCCTTTAAAACACCTCCTCTTAAAGGTAATAATCGCCCGCTCCACACTTCCATGTCTGCGTCCTTAAAATTGCCGTTTATTCGTTTCTTTAACGCCTTAATGTCCGGCCAATCTTCCAGATGGATGCTATCCGCAGACTTGTAATTCGGTACGCTTCTCCGGACTTCATCCGCGGTATATGATAAAATCGGAGCCATAACTTTGTTTAATATACTTATTATTTCGAATAAAGCGCTCTGCGCGCTTCTCCTTGCATCAGAATCTCTGCCTGCCGTATACAAAGTATCTTTCAGAACATCCAGATATATCGAAGACATATCTACGACACAAAAATTATAAATAGCGCTAAAGACCTTATGGAATGTAAAATGTCTGAAATTCTCTTCTGTTGATTCCAGGAGACAGGATGTACGCCAAAGCGCCCATTTGTCGATTTCGGACCATTTGCTTACCGCTACGGTATCTTTTTCCGGATTAAAATCGTTCAGATTGCCCAGCATAAACCTGCATGTATTTCTGATCTTTCTGTACGCCTCGGCAAGCCTGGCTAATATTTCATCAGAAAGGCGCACGTCATCGCTGTAATCGCAGGATGCAACCCATATTCTCAGTATATCGGCGCCGTATTTTTTCATCACCTGTTCCGGAGAGATAACATTGCCGAGTGACTTAGACATTTTCTTTCCGGTGCCGTCGACCACAAAGCCGTGGGTCAGGACCGTTTTATAGGGCGGCATCCCGTCTATCGCCATTGCCGATAACAGAGCAGACTGAAACCATCCGCGGTGCTGATCGCTTCCCTCAAGATACAAGTCCGCAGGAAATTCTTTACGCGGCTTAAGCACTGCCTGATGGCTTACTCCGGACTCAAACCACACATCCAGGATGTCCGATTCTTTCGTAAATTTTGTACCTTTGCATTTCTTGCACGCAGTCCCTTTGGGAAGAAGTTCGGACGGTTGTTTGCTAAACCATGCATTCGAGCCTTCTTTATCAAATATGCCGGCGACATGGTTAATTATTTTTCCGTCTAAAAGCAGCTCATCGCAGGATGAGCAATAAAATGCAACAATAGGCACTCCCCATAACCGCTGCCTGGAGAGGCACCAATCCGGCCTGTTTTTCACCATCGCGGAAATCCGCTCTTTTCCCACCGCCGGCAGCCATTCGATTTTATTTTCTATTGCTGCGCCGGATTTTTGGCGCAAGTCACCATGGTCTACATTTACAAAATATTGAGGCGTCGCCCTGAATATGATCGGATTTTTACAGCGCCAGCAATGCGGATAGGTGTGCTGTATCGGCTCCGTATGAACCAGCGCACCCAGCGTTTTCAGCTTATCGACTATCTTTTTATTGGCGTCTAATACGTGCATTTTCTCGAATTCGCCCGCAGTACTATCAAACCTGCCCTTCGAATCTACGGGCATTATAGTCGGGAGATTGTATTTCTTTCCCGTAACATAGTCTTCCTGTCCGTGGCCGGGCGCAGTATGGACGCAGCCTGTACCTTCCTCCGAAGATACATAATCTGCCATAACAATAACGCTTTCTCTTTCGATGAAAGGATGCTTTGCCCTGCTTCCCGTAAAAAAGCTGCCTTTTTCCACGGCGATTATTTTATACGGTTTATTTGCTTTTTTCAGAACCGTCTCAGCCAGCGACTCTAATATTATCCATTTCTCATTACCGACTTCGACAAAGGCGTAAGCTAACTCAGGATGCATCGCTATCGCAACATTGGCCAATAGAGTCCACGGCGTTGTAGTCCAGATAACAAAATAAGTATTTTCTTTTCCCTGATCTTTGAATTTCACATATATAGAAGGTGAAGTATGATCCTCGTACTCAACCTCCGCTTCAGCCAGTGCAGTCTCGCACTTGAAGCACCAGTTTACAGGTTTTAGCGCCTTATAGACATAGCCTTTTTCGACAAGAGTTGCAAAGGAACGTACTATTGCACCTTCATATTGCGGATTAAGCGTAAGGTAAGGGTTGTCCCAATCCCCGAACACACCCAACCGCTTAAACTGTTCCTTTTGTATATCTACGTATTTCAGCGCGAAATCGCGGGCCTTTTCACGAAACTCCACCTGCGGGATGTCTCCCTTTTCTATCTTAAGATTTTTCATCAATTGATGCTCGACGGGAAGGCCATGGCAATCCCATCCGGGGACAAACGGCACCCGGGAACCATACATCGTGTTAAATTTCACTACCATATCTTTCAGGATCTTGTTAAGGGCGTGCCCCATATGAATATCACCGTTAGAATAAGGCGGGCCGTCGTGCAGTATATATTGATTTTTCGCCTGCTTCCTCTTCTCCATTATGAGATCGTATACGCGCATCTCCTCCCAGCGCTTCAGTATCTCGGGTTCGCGCTGAGGAAGGTTTGCCTTCATCGAAAAATCCGTATTCGGCAGATTTATGGTATCTTTATATTCCATTGTATCTCTTTATTTTAAATATTTTCCTACGATAATATCCAGCTTCTTCCTTACATCCGGAGGAATCAGTTCCTTGGGCGTCACAATAGCATACCTGAGGCTTGAGCCGCACTCGCATTGTTTTGTTTCCGGCATGTCACTCACGATCATCTTAATAATAGCCTTCGCCATTTCGCTGTTCTTTTTTAAATTATTTAGTATAACGTCCACACTAACCTGTTCCTTGCTTCTTGTGAACCAGCAATCATAATCCGTAACCATGGCAAGTGTCGCGAAACATATCTCTGCCTCGCGCGCTAATTTCGCTTCCGGCATATTTGTCATACCGATTATGTCCATACCCCAGCTTCTATAAAGAAGGGATTCTGCCCGCGTTGAAAATGGCGGGCCTTCCATATTGATATAAGTACCGCCTTTATGGATAGTCGCGCCGCATTTCTTACCGGCCTTATAGACTACATCGGAAAGCTGATGGCACACAGGCTCCGCGAACGACACATGCGCCACAATGCCGTCACCAAAAAAAGTTGACCTTCTTGCCTGATTTGTCCTGTCCACAAACTGGTCCGGTACTACCATGTCGAGCGGTTTTAAATTTTCTTTAAGGCTGCCGACAGCGCTGACAGAAATTATCCTGTCAACTCCCAGTTTCTTCATCCCGTATATATTCGCACGGTAGTTGAGATCGCTCGGAAGCACGCTATGGCTCCTGCCGTGTCTCGGCAGAAAAACTACTTCCTTGCCTTCCAGCTCACCCAGCATGAACTCGTCGGACGGGTCCCCGAACGGCGTAGAAAGCTTTTCGCGCTTTTTGTTCTTTATGCCGTCTATATCATATACTCCGCTGCCGCCTATAATTCCGATCTTCGCCATAATTTTCCCCTTGAAAACGTTATTTAGATAATATCTCGACAAGCTTACTGCGCGAACGCAAACCCTTGATTATTTTCACTGAACTCTTAGCAACGTCAAACTCATCCGCCAGTGCCTCTGCTAATTCTTCATTGGCTTTTCCCTCAACAGGTGCCGATGTCAGAAAAACCGTATATGTGCCGTCAGGATTTTTCACCACATCGGTTCGCGATGATTTAACCTTTACCTTAATACTTATCCTCACATCCCACCAAGGCGCTGGCCGAACTGAATCAGGGTATTAACGAGAAAATATCTCAAAAAAACCAACGCTACTATCGCCAATATGGGTGAAACATCTATGCCGATATTATAAGCCGGTATTATGCGTCTCAGGGGTGATAAAATAGGTTCGGTGGCCCTGTATAAAAATTGCACGAGGACATTATAAGGATCGGGACTAAACCAACTTAATACAGCTCTTATGATAACCAGCCAGTAGATTAGCGGAAGAAGTATATCCAGCACCCTGGCACAGGCAATTAAAAAATTTCCTACGACAAACACTATTCCTCCCCGCTTAGTTCTTTTGCACGCTTCCTGGCCTTTTCTATGCCCTCTTTGAGTATTTCTTCCAGTTTATTCTCGGTAAAATGGCGAAATGCGGCTTCCGTAGTTCCGCCTTTTGAAGTAACGCGTTTTCGCAATGCCGCGGCATCGGCATCTCCGCTCGTAAGAAGCAGGGCACTGCCGAGCGAGGTCTTACTGGCGAGAAGTCTTGCGGTTTCTTTATTCATGCCCATATCAATCGCGCATTTTTCAAGTATTTCGGCGAGATAAAAAAAGTAAGCAAGTCCGCTGCTTGCGATGACCGTAACCGCATTCATAAAGTCCTCTTCCACTTCTATGACTTCTCCTATTGACATAAGTATTTTCTTTACTAATTTTTTGTCATCGGCCGTTGCATAATTATCGCTGCACATGGCAGAAATGCTGGAATTAACAAAAGCGGCCATGTTGGGCATAACACGTATAAGGCGCACCTCTTCTTTAA
>JAQUMG010000143.1:1391-5032 GCA_028718265.1 Candidatus Omnitrophota bacterium | reverse complement strand
AAAAAATGAAGATTCAGCGGGTTTATATATCCAGTCTTTACGTTTTCCGTCAAGGTCATCTACCACAACTACAGGTTCACCGTATTTCGCGATGATGGAAGCCTTATCCATGCCCTTCTTAATAGCTCCCGCCTCTATCGCCCTCTTCACGGCCTCAAAAGCCTTAGTTTCCTGCGCATACTGCTTCTGCATCTCGGCCTGTGACCTGCCTAACTCTATGAGCGTACCCAACCCCTCCGCGCAACAATTAAATGCGGAGAATAGCAAAATGACGCAGAAGACCATTATTATCTTTTGCATGGCTGCTCCCGAAAAATTAAACTTTGTAGACAACGTCGTCTTTACGGACCTTCTGATCGACTTTTATACTGATGAGGTCGCCGGCCTTAGCTTCCTGCGCAGGAACGCGATCGATCTGCATGGAGGATATATCCTGCACAAAATCGGACGTATTGCCTTTTATATGTATCTTATCCCCCACCTTCAACACATCGGTCAGCTTGATCATGCTAACACTGATATTTCCAAAAAAATGGTCAACAGACCCTATCTGCTTCTCTTCCATATGCTCCTCCGTTTTTACCGGTTTGAGGTTAAAACTATCCCGCTGTTATTGTATTAGTTTATCATGAAGAACCGATAAATGCAAAGCATGCGCCTTCATTTCTATTCTTTCGGATATCCGACCGTTTGCGCAAGCACTATCTTCTGATCGGGCCTTAGCTTCATAGCCTTTGCTAATCCCGCCTTATCGACCCATCCGCGTACTACAGTCGCTAATCCTGTTGACGCGCAATATAGATACACATTTTCGCTTATAAATCCCGTATCTGTTGCCGCATAAAAATCCGCATCCTGTACCGATATGCCGCCCATCTTAGAAAGATCCGCCACGAAAATAAGATTCACAGGCGCGTCTTTTACAAAGGGCTGCTTACCTGTTAGCGCCCTCATATCACCTGCTAAGACCGGCATAAGTACATTTGACCTGGCATCATACAGATAAACCCCTTCTGCTTTTACAACATAAAGATCTATCTCCTGCATATTCTTTGCTGTGGGCGCAGTCCGCCCTCCGGAATCGGGCCGGTTGATCCCGCATGCGGCCCAGAGCAGGTCCGATAGCGCCTGCGGCGCTAATTCCCTTGAGGCGAATTCACGCATGCTCTTTCTCTCTTTCAATGCCAGCATCAGCGGCTTACCTCCATCCGTCTGCGGCGATAAAAGCTTGACCGGTTTGATATCTTCCGCGTATATCGCCGTGGAATAAACAAATAAAATCACCGTGATTGATAATATTTTAAAGACTAATTTTGTTTTCATGTCTTATTCTCCTGTAAATACTACCGGTTAAAATTGCGCCCAGCATAAGCGCAAAAACTATATATTCCGGAATTAAAGGCGCCTGCACATGACGTTGTGAAACAGGCCCGCTATTTTTATAGATAAATGAAAGTTCGGTATCTATTATTTTTTGAAGTTTGTACCGCTTGATCACCTCTATTGGCTCATACGAGGGATTTTTGGGGTCTTTCACCCAAATAACAAGACGCGAAACAGCGATCTGATCGGAGGAGACAAACGGCCTTACCTCCTGGAACATACCGGTTGAAGTAGCGCGTCCCGTCAATATGCCTATAACCTCTACAAAAAACGGATTATTTGAATAAAGTATATCGTCTTTACGGCTTTCCTTATCTACTATAGAGGCGATCTCTCCGTAACGCTTAGCATGATATATAGACCTCAAAAAACTGTGCGTATAATAGCTGTCTCCAAAGACCGCATTGGAGAAAGTCGAGTTAATGGGAACAAAATGCAAAACGCCGCGGTCTATCATGACACTCGGAGAAGCCAGAAAAAATAAGATACATACCATAGAGATCAGTATGACACAATGAAAACTGTTTTTTAATAAAGCTGCTGTTCTTTCTATACCTATTGCCCCGAGAAATACGAGCACAAAAACACCCTCGCCGGAAAAATAACGGTAAGGATGTATCCATGCAAATGGTACTGATGCTAAAAATAGCGCGATAAAATATCTATAGGGGCCATTATGCCGTAAAACATAGATCATACCTATTACGGCCGACAGACACAAAAAAATGTTCAACTCGATACACCAGTCCTGGGCGACTGTATGCGTGCTTAAAAAAGCTATATTACGCAATTGATGATATAAAAGCGGAAGCGCCGCAATAATCCCTGCGATCAAAACGCAGAGAATTCCGGCCATTCTCTCCCGTTCAAATATGCCATACAATAACAATGCGGCTGCCATGACCCATGGCACAAGCAGGTGGAGATAAAAAGCTGCTATCAAAAAAATCGAGGCTGTGATCAGCCGGCGGCGTTCTATAAAATAAAAACTGAATATGCCACATGTCATGGCAAGCATAGCGGGTATGGTAGTAAGCGTGGCGAGATAAAATGTATAGACAGACGATGCGATAAGAAGCGCTAAGAAAGCGATTCTTTTACTTAAAATACGCCTTGCCACAAACCATATTGAACCAATAGTGACTAAAGGCATTAAAAAATTCGCTAAACGCGCAACTGTAATAACCGAGAGGCCTGTCCTGTACAGCAAAAGAAGAATAAAATGAAAGAGAGGAGGATAAATATGCGGTCTTCCAAAAGGCGCATATTCCCAGAAGGCATGCGTAACATAACCGCCCGACGCGGCAAAACCTTTCATGACAGAAAGATGATAATAGATATCAACGAAAAACGGAAAGAGCGGCCACTGCATCACCTGAACAAAAACCATAAAACAGATAATAGCGGCTGAATAGAGATCCCACAATGAATCCGAGGGCCCGAAGCCATGGCGGCTATTATCTTTCAACTATCTGAGTCCTTTTCTCTTGAAAGCGTCTCTATCGCTTTAAAATATTCGCCCTGATCCATCCCCAATTGAAAAAAAGATGCGCCAATACAAGCGTAATGAATAAAAATCCGTTATATTCGTGTATTTCGAAAAAGATACCTAATGCGCCCAGCCGTATTAAAAAGCTTTTCAAGAATATCATTCCTACTACAGTAACAACCTGGGTCAAAAATGAGATCGCCAATAATATCGTAGCTGTCTTAAACAACTTTCCCCTATTCATGATCACCTCTCGCGACGCTCTTTAGCTCAACATTGATCTTGTCAGGAACTAATTTATACTGTGTCCCGGCAAATATATCAAAGACCCAGCCCAGCGGACCGAACAAAAGCGTGTTACCGCATACGGACTCACTCAAGACATGCATCACGTTAATGGTCTGGGCATCGAAACCGTCTTTTGTAAATACCAGTATGTGGTCACGCCTTCTCTCAAGGCGAAGCTTAACCGGAGTAGTATATGTATCTTTTGCGTCCACCTGGACTGTAGCACCGGCCGGCACGGAAGATACCGGAATCTTTTGCGATGTACCGTTCAGTATCGTAGCGCATCCGCACAAATAGACCGAAGATAGACAGATTAACAGGAGGAGCGAAATTTTGCGCATACGCTATCTTTTCTTTATATTGTATAGGGATCTACTCTGTTACTTCTTAACCACCTCAAAATACCAGCTATCATACTGACTCCAAACAAGGGTCTTCGCGTCGCGTTGTTTCACATACCATCTATAGCTCGTGCTGGACC
>JAQUMG010000142.1 GCA_028718265.1 Candidatus Omnitrophota bacterium | reverse complement strand
GAAGAAGTATCCTGCCTGCGTCATAGACGAGCTGAATGTTATAACGGAATCCCTGCCGTCTCTGACCGTAAAGATGGTAGAGGGCAAATATGTCTTACTCGGCGGGAAAGAACTGGCCGGAGAATTGAAAAAAGCATGGGAGCCCATTAAGCGGCATATCGACCGTTTTCTTTCTGCCGACGGTTATCTCGTCAGCACGCCCATGTGGAATTTCAGCATTCCGTATTCACTGAAACAATATCTGGATATCATTCTGCAGCCGCGATATCTCTTTCGTTACACGGACAAGGGTGCCGAGGGATTAGTTAAAGACAGGAAAATGGTAATTATTACAAGCCGGGGCGGTGATTACGGTCCGGATAGCCCCGTGCGCGCCTATGATTTTCAGGAACCTTATCTGCGCACAGCGTTCGGTTTTACAGGCATAAAAGATATAATTTTCATAAATGCACAGCCCATGGATGCTCTTGGACCCGAGGTGCAGGGTAAAAAGATAGAAGAAGCGAAGATGGCAGCGAAAAAAACAGCGGAGGCATGGTAGTATGGATATAATTCTTTTAGGGACTATAGCGAGCCTTGTAGCGGGCTCGGTTACGATTTTGGGGGCGGCAGTAGTTTTTCTCATGAAAAACGTCTCCGAAAAATTTTTGGATTCTGCCATGGGTTTTGCGGCAGGAGTCATGCTGGCGGCGACTTGTTTCGGCCTTATCGTTCCCGCGGTGAAGATCGGCGGAGTATGGAGAACGGCTTTCGGGATTTTATTAGGAGCAGCTTTTCTTATAGTCATGGAGAAAGCAGTTCCTCATATCCATAGAATAGCGGGAAGAAAAGGCCCGCCGGTCAAATTAAGCCCCATATTGTTATTTATATTCGCGATAACCATACATAATTTTCCTGAAGGTTTGGCGGTAGGCGTGGGCTTCGGCGGACAGGGTGTGGCCGCAGGTACTGTTTTGGCAATAGGAATAGGTATGCAGAACTTTATCGAAGGGCTGGCGGTGGCGCTTTCGCTTTTTAAGGATAACAACACCATGTTGAGGGCATTTCTGATAGCCTCATTTACCTGTGTGGTTGAACCGATCGGCGGATTTTTAGGAGTTTCAATAGTTTCATTCAGCGCATTTCTTATTCCTTACGGTATGGCATTTGCCGCCGGAGCAATGCTTTTCGTTACAAGCGAAGAGGTAATACCCGAAACGCACTCGCGCGGTAATGCGCGCGAAGCAACTATAGGCATTATACTTGGCTTTGTGACGATGATGATACTGGAAAATATATTTGTTCAATAGCTGCACAGGAGACATCGGATGGAATCTCAAAAGAGCGTGTTACCCAAAAAAGAGATGTCCAAAAAAATGGCCTTTCAGTGTATAATCCTTCTCGGAATCGTCAGCCTGTTCGGCGACATAACGTATGAAGGAGCGCGCGGCATTACCGGGCCATATCTGGCCCTCTTGGGTGCAAGTGCTGCTGTGGTCGGGGTAGTGTCCGGCATAGGCGAGTTTCTTGGATATACGCTGCGTTTTATTTCGGGGTATCTGGCGGACCGTACCAAAAGTTATTGGACGATGACGATATTGGGCTATGCCCTGATATTCGCCATACCGTTGTTGGGATTTACGGATTACTGGCAGGTAGCCGCCATCCTTATAATATTAGAACGCGTAGGAAAAGCCATCAGAAGCCCGGCGAGAGATACCATACTTTCCCATGCCACAAAACAGGTGGGGAGAGGCCTGGGATTTGGCCTGCATGAAGCGCTGGATCAGGTTGGCGCTATTATAGGGGCTTTAATATTTTCTTTTGTCCTTCTTTTTAAGGATAAATACCAGACAGGATTCGTCATTTTGTGCATACCGGCGATTCTGACGATGGCATTCCTTATTCTGGCAAAGGCAAAATATCCTTCCATGGAGGAATTCGAAGCGCCCGGGAAAAGTGAGGAAAGGAACGTAAGGGGCAAGCTGCCTAATATATTCTGGGTTTATACCTTCTTCATATTTTTAGCAGTCGGTGGTTTTGCCAATTTTCAATTGATTTCGTATCATTTCAAGGCTCAGGCGATTATTAAGGATTATCAGATACCCATGCTTTACGCTGTCGCGATGGCAGTGGACGGGGCAGTAGCGTTGATAATAGGCAGGATATACGACAAAGTCGGCCTGAAGTCACTTCTAACGATACCCTTGCTGACCATATTCATACCGTTTTTTGCTTTTTCGCACAATTATAGTTTTGTGGTAATAAGCATCGTACTGTGGGGTGCGGTAATGGGTATTCATGAGACGATAATGCGCGCGGCTATAGCCGATATGGTCGTCGTGGAACAGAGAGGTTTCGCCTATGGAGTTTTTAACACAATATACGGTGCTTCCTGGTTTTTCGGCGGGGCCGTTATGGGCTTCTTATACGGGTTTTCGCCGGTATACATAATGATATTCGCCGCCGTCGTTGAGGTGGCATCGGTAACATTGTTTATCCTGTCGAGAAATACGATCTTCACCGCCAAAAAAATATAGGCAGACACTTTATGATAGACGCTTTAATAAATTTAACCGGGACAATATGGCATACGTTTGATGACGCCTCATTATATATACTCTTCGGCATTTTTATCGCAGGTTTGATTCAGATATTTGTGGATAAGGAGAAAATCGCGCAGCATCTGGGAAAACCCGGAATCAGATCCGTGGTTCTCGCCGCCCTGTTCGGTGTTCCGCTGCCCCTGTGCTCCTGCGGCGTTATACCGACGGCAGTATCGTTAAGGAAAAACGGCGCCTCCAAGGGTTCCGTTCTCTCTTTTCTGATTTCCACTCCGGAATCCGGCATCGATTCCATTGCCATATCATTTGCTTTGCTCGATCCTATCATGACCGTATTCAGGCCGGTTGCCGCGTTTATCACGGCGGTTATTGCGGGTATCGGCGAGAATCGTTTCGGTAAGACCGGTGAGGGAGTACCGATAGCACCGACAAATGCCTGTGAATGCTGCGGCGAAGATGAGAAGCACGAAGGGCATAACCATACCCTTGCCGAGAAATTAAGATACAGCATGCGTTACGCTTTTGTCGATTTACTGGGCGACATCGCAAAATGGCTGACATTAGGCATTATTATCGGCGGGATTATATCCTACTTTGTCCCGCAAACTGTTATTGAGAATTTTCTCGGTTCGGGCTGGAGAGCGATGCTTGTAATGCTTCTTATCGGCATACCGCTTTATATATGCGCTAGTGCATCGACGCCCATAGCAGCCGCCCTGATTGCCAAGGGCATGAGCCCCGGCGTAGCTCTGGTATTTCTTCTTGCCGGCCCGGCCACGAATATCGCCGGCATATTAACGGTAGGAAAATTTCTCGGAAAGAGATCGGTAATAATATATCTGGCGTCAATTGCCGTTTGCGCCGTCGGCTTGGGAATATTGCTTAACCAGATATATTTTATCTATGGCATTGATATCAAAACTACTCTCGGCAAAGCGGGAGAAATATTTCCGCATTACATAAAGACTATATCCGCTGTTATTCTGATTCTTTTAATGATAAATAGCGTCGCAAAATCGAAAAGGACATGTAAATGATGCTGACAAAAGATCTGGAAGTGAAGGTCCTGCGCGCCCAGAAGAATGAGCTTACCGAGCAGGCAATTTATGAAAAGCTTTCCCTGAGCGTAAAAGACAAGGCGCATAGCGAAATTCTGGCGGCGATATCCAAAGAAGAGCTGAAGCACTATGAATTTTTCAGAAGTGTGACACTGAAGGACGCCGAACCTGATCAGCTTAAAATCTTCATTTACGTTTTTATTTCCCGCGTTTTTGGCCTGAATTTCGGGCTGAAACTTATGGAAAACGGCGAAGACCTTGCGCAGGACGCGTATGATAAATTAAAGGAAATCTCGCCCGAGATAGATACGATAATTAAGGACGAGGAAAAACATGAGAATGAGCTGATCGGCTTAATCGACGAGGAACGTTTAAAATATGTCAGTTCAATGGTTTTGGGGCTGAACGATGCTCTGGTGGAATTGACGGGCGCCCTGGTGGGCTTAACGCTGGCGATACAAAACGCGAGACTTGTAGGGATAGTCGGGCTGATTACCGGAATCGCTGCTTCCATGTCCATGGCAGCCTCGGAATACCTGTCCACAAAACAGGAAGATACGAAAAAGAACCCCCTTAAAGCAAGTATATATACCGGCATTACTTATGTGGGGACGGTACTTTTTCTGATTTTCCCCTACCTTTTGTTCAGAAATATATTCGTCTGCCTCGGACTTGTTATTGCCAATGCCCTCCTGGTAATACTTATCTTTACGTTCTATATGTCCGTTGCCAAAGGGCTCAATTTCAGAAAGAGATTCATGGAAATGGCCGGTATCAGCCTGAGCATCGCGGCAGTTAATTTCTTTATAGGGCTGATAATCAGAAAAGTATTCGGTATCGCAGTTTAAAAACAGGAGCGGATAGTAATGAAAAAATGGTATGAGTCGTTATTTGAGAATTATGCACATAAATATGATGAAGAATGTTACGTTCGCGGGACACTTGGGGAATGCGATTTTATTGAGATAGAGATCAATCGCGATAAATCATCAAAGATCATAGATATCGGTTGCGGTACCGGCCGTCATGCGATTGAACTGACAAAGAGGGGATATAATGTGACCGGTGTTGATCTTTCCGAGAATCAGATAAAAAGGGCAAGGGAAAAGGCACAAGAGGCGGGGGTGACCATCGATTTCCAAATACAAGATGCGCGCAATCTCTCTTTTGCCGGCGAATTTGATCTGGCGATTATGTTGTGTGAAGGCGGATTCTCTCTTATGGAAACAGATGAGATGAATTTTGAAATACTCAAGAACGCCACAAAAGCGCTGAAAGATAAAGGCAAGCTCATTTTCACCACATTAAACGGATTGTTCCCGCTGTTTCATTCTGTCAATGAATTCTATAAGTCGGCAGAGAAAGAAGGCCAGTCCCAGTGTAAGGCGTGCTCCTTCGATCTGATGACTTTCCGTGATCATAACACTGCTGT
>JAQUMG010000141.1 GCA_028718265.1 Candidatus Omnitrophota bacterium | reverse complement strand
CTGGGTCTCCGAGTCTTACGTTAAATTCCAGTACTTTCGGGCCGTTTTCGGTCACCATTATACCGGCGTACAGTATCCCCTTATACGGAATACCGTCTTCGGCGAGGCCCTTTATCATCGGCATTATGACCTCATTCATTATCTTATGCTCAAGCTCGCGGCTTACTAAATGTGCGGGCGAATATGCACCCATACCGCCCGTATTGGGGCCCTTGTCATTATCAAAGACTCTCTTGTGGTCCTGGCTGGTAGCCATAGGCACCACATTTTCTCCGTCGGAAATAACAATTATCGACGCCTCTTCGCCCTTAAGACATTCTTCTATTACAACGCGCTTGCCGGCTGAGCCGAAGACTTTATCAACCATCGAATTTTTTAATGCCGCTATCGCTTCTTCCGTGGTCTCGGCAACTGTAACACCCTTGCCCTGCGCCAGCCCGTCTGCTTTTATTACGATGGGTGTTTTTTTACCTGTCACATAATTTTTCGCGGCATTGAAATCGTCAAAAACGCTAAAACCGGCCGTGGGCACACCGAACCGCTTCATTGTCTTTTTGGCAAATACCTTGCTTCCCTCGAGCATTGCACCGCGTTTGGACGGACCGAATATCCTTAAACCCTTTTTCTGGAAAAGATCGACAATTCCTGCGGCAAGCGGCGCTTCCGGCCCTGCTATTGTTAAATCTATCCTGCGGGATTTTGCGAAATCAGATAACGCCTTTATGTCGTCCGCTTTTATATCAGCTGTTTCCGCTATTTTGCTTATGCCGCCGTTACCCGGCGCGCAATAAATTTTTTTCACTTTCCCGGACTGGGCTATTTTCCAGCAAATGGCGTGTTCCCTGCCGCCGGAACCGATCACTAGAATGCGCATGATTATTTCCTTATTACGACTTCTCTCTTGCCCTTTACGACTTTTCCTATAACGTGCGATTTAACGCCGGAATCAAGGAGTATATTTTTTGTCCTGTCCGCATCTTTTTTCCCCAAAACAAGTACCATGCCTATGCCCATGTTGAAAGTCCTGTACATCTCTTTACAGTCGATGTTGCCTTTTTCCTGAACAAGTAAAAATATCCGGGGGACCCGCCATGAATCTTTATATATCTCTATCGCCATGCCGTCCGGTATTATTCTGGGTATCTTGTCGTAAAACGCGCCGCCTGTTATGTTGGCGATGCCTTTTATCCGGACGGCTTTCTTCGCAGCCAAAACGCTCTTACAATAAATCCGGGTCGGTTTCAAAAGTTCCGCCGAAAATCTTTTCAGCTCTTTTTCGGTAAAAACTTTTCGTACCAGAGAATATCCGTTCGAATGCAGCCCTGTCGATTCAAGGCCCAATACAATGTCGCCTGTTTTAATTGACTTTCCGTCTATAATGTCTTTTCTGTCGATTATGCCGACGCCGAAACCGGCAAGATCATATTCGCCTTCTTTGTATATGCCCGGCATCTCTGCTGTCTCACCACCCACCAATGCGTAACCGGCATCGCAGCAGCCTGCGGCGATTCCGCTGACGACATCCTTAAGAACATGCGGTTCGACTTTGCCGGTTGCGATGTAATCCAGGAAAAACATGCCTGTCGCTCCGGAGCACAATATGTCATTTACACTCATCGCCACAAGGTCTATGCCTACCGTGTCGTGTTTATCCGCCAGAAATGCTATCTTTAACTTCGTGCCTACGCCGTCGGTTGAAGAGACGAGTACCGGATCTTTGAATTTTTTAAACTCCGGCCTGAAGAATCCGCCGAAACTCCCGACATTACCCAGCACTCCTTTAGTTCTGGTAAACGCCGCGCATTTTTTATAGTCTGCTATAAGGGCATTCGCCTTATCTATATCAACACCTGCCCGTTTATACGTAATCGATCTTGCCATTTTAACTTTGGACCCTTCTTAGTACTTCCTGGTACGTCTCCTCCACATCGCCAAGATCGCGTCTGAACCTGTCTTTGTCCATCTTCTTCTGCGTCTTCATGTCCCAGAGCCGGCACGTGTCGGGCGATATTTCGTCGCCGAGAAGTATCTCGCCCTTATGCCTGCCGAATTCCAGTTTAAAATCGACCAGCTCGAGGTCTTTTGCCGCGAAGAACTTCCTGAGTTCGCCGTTTATCTTGAACGAATATTCGTCTATCTTTTTCAGTTCCTTATCGGTAGCTATCCCCAGCGCCCTGATGTGATATTCGTTGAAAAGCGGGTCATGCAGCGCGTCTTTTTTATAATGATATTCAAGAACCGGTTCCTTCAGCCTTATGCCCTCTTCAAGGCCCAGCATCTTCGCCATACCGCCGGCTACGATGTTTCTTATGGTAACTTCGACCGGCACTATTTCAAGGCGCTTTACCAGCATTTCTCTGTCGCTTAGTAGTTTTACGAAATGCGTCTTTACGCCTTTTTTCTCCAGTAGTTCGAATAACCGCGCAGAGATTTTGTTATTAACAACGCCCTTGCCGATAATCGTGCCTCTTTTGGTAGCGTCAAAAGCGGTAGCGTCGTCCTTGAACTCCTGGATGTAAAGATCTTTATCGTCTGTTTCGTATATCTTTTTCGCTTTTCCTTCGTATAACTGTTTGAGTTTTTTCATGTGATCCTCTGTTTTTTATATGCCTACTTTACTGAAGATCTTGTCAATATGTTTTAGATGATACTTTAGATCAAAACACTTTTCGATTTCTTCGGCGGTTAGAAATTCCGTCAACTGCTGGTTCCGCAGAAGAACGTCTCTGAAATTCTCTCCCGTGCCACGGGCCTCCATGGCGCTTTTCTGGACTATGTCATACGCCTCAAGGCGCGTAAGGCCTTTGTTTATAAGCTCGAGCAGCACTCTCTGGGAAAATATTATTCCCTTTGAAAGCTCCATATTTTCCATCATCCTCGAAGGGTGCACTACAAGATCCTGGATTATGCTTATGAATTTATTGAGCATATAATCCAGAAGTATCGTCGAGTCCGGCAATATGATCCGCTCAACGGAAGAATGTGATATGTCGCGTTCGTGCCACAATGCTATGTCTTCCATTGCGGCGATTGCGTTGCCCCTCAGAATCCTCGCCATGCCCGATATCCTTTCGCACATTATGGGGTTCTTTTTGTGCGGCATCGCGGATGAACCCTTCTGCGTCGAGAGAAAATACTCTTCAACTTCATTGACCTCGGTTTTCTGAAGCGCCCTTAATTCAACTGCGAACTTGTCGAGAGATGATCCTACCAAAGCTATTTCTGTCATATATTCAGCGTGCCTGTCGCGCTGAAGTATCTGAGTGGATATATTGGCTGCTTTAAGGCCCAGTTTTTTCGAGACGTATTCTTCTATCTTGGGATCCACATTCGCATAAGTGCCTACGGCGCCGGAGATTTTGCCGACTCTGACTATTTCACGGGCCCTTTTGATCCTGTCTATGCTGCGCTTTGTCTCATCATAAAAAAGCGCCATCTTTAAACCGAACGTAATAGGTTCGGCGTGAACGCCGTGCGAGCGGCCTATCATCGGCGTATACTTGTACTTGCGCGCTTTGCGGCGGAGCATCGCAGTGAGTTTATTCAGGTCCTCTATTATTATATCAGCCGCTTCAACCATCATCACCGACAGCGACGTGTCCAAAACATCGCTTGACGTGAGCCCCATATGCAGATATTTGGCGTCTTCGCCGATATTTTCGGAAAGATTCACAAGAAAAGCGACTACGTCGTGGTTTGTCTCTTTCTCAATATCCTTGATCCTGTCGACGTCAAACTTTAAATTGCGTTTTATGTTGGCATATGACTTTTTAGGTATGATTCCGTACTTGGCCATGGCCTCTGAGGCTAAAAGCTCTATCTCGGCCATTTTCTTGAAGCGGTTTTCTTCGCTCCACACATCGCGCATTCTGGGAAGGGAATAACGGGATATCATTGTGTTCCTCTCTTTTGGAGATATTATAATACCATAATTCTACTAATTACATCAAGAGAGAAAAGAGGAAAAGAAGGGTAAGGGGAAACAGATGGTTTATTGTTCCTTTTCGTATAGATTACCAATGTAAATTGTAGTTTTTGTCAGAGATCCATTGCGTACTACTTTTTTAACCCTATTTCCGTCTCCGTCATATACAAAATCTACCGTAGCGCTGCCTTTAGTTATGCTGAGAGGCCTGTTTTCCGGGTCATAGGAAATAACCCGGTCTGTGCCGCTAAGCATATTGCCATTATCGTCATAGGCATATTGATTTACGCCGTCGTTCATGAGGGCGTGAATGTGCGCAGGGTCATAAGCATAAGCGGTGCTACCGGCTTTCGTTATGTTGCCTATCGAGTTATATTCATATGTTGTATTATCACCGCTCGTCATTCTGTCAAGATCGTCATAATCATAGTTCTTTACATAAGATTTAATTACATCGGATACGCTTTTAACGTTTCCTTTAAAATCGTAGGTATAGGATAAGCTCTGAACAGAAGGTGTCACTATGCTCATCAGCCTGTTATTATCGGGGTAATAAGTAAGCGTTCTCGTCAGGTTATTGCCGAATTTAAGGTCTGTCGTATGCCCCAGGGCATTATATTGTATTTCGGAGACGTAGCCGGGTATATTATCTATGTTTCCGCCGGTATTATAGGTGTAATTCACTACTTCGCCATTCGGATAAGTAATGGAGGTAACTCTGCCCATAGCGTCATAGGCCCAGCCCGCACCATAAGTTTCTCCATCGATAATTTTAGTTTCGGAAGTCACGCGGCCCATAACATCGTAGGACCAGCTTGCTGAGCCGGAAATGTCTTGCATGGCCGTTCTTCTCCCGATGCCGTTTGTGACATTTGTGCCATCGTAAGTATAAATAATTTCTCCGCCCGGTAAAGATTTATAGCTCTTTTTTATAGGCCTGCTTAATTCATCGTAGTCATAATATATCTCCTCGCTCTTTGCATCGGTACACTTCTTAAGGTTTCCTAAGGCGTCATATTCATAGCGCCGGATACCGAGATCCGGATCATTCATGGTAAGTCTTCTTCCGAGCGAATCGTAACTATAATCTATGATATTACCGAGAGCGTCGCCTATCAAAATCAAGTCATCTGCCATATTATAACGATATATTGTGG
>JAQUMG010000140.1 GCA_028718265.1 Candidatus Omnitrophota bacterium | reverse complement strand
TTTGGCGCGTCCCGTCTCCTTATAATAGGAATGCTCGGGCCCGACCCCCGAATAATCCAATCCGGCGCTTACTGAATGAGTAGTAAGAACCTGGCCGTCGCCATTCTGGAGGATGTAACTTTTCGTACCGTGCAGGACACCCTTTCTGCCTTTTAAAAGAGCCGCTGCATGCTTGGAAGTAGACAGGCCGAACCCCGCGGCTTCTACTCCTATGAATTTTACCTTATCCTTATAGAAGGGATGGAATAGCCCCATGGAATTGCTGCCGCCGCCGACACATGCCACGAGATAATCCGGCAGTCTGCCTGCCAGATCCAGTATCTGGCTTCGGCATTCTTTTCCTATGACCGACTGGAAATCTCTGACTATCATCGGATAGGGGTGCGGTCCTATGACGGAGCCGATAATATAATGCGTCGTCCTTATATTGGTGACCCAATCCCTCAGTGCCTCGTTAATGGCATCCTTCAATGTCTTCGAGCCGGCGGTAACCGGTACGACTTTAGCCCCCAATAATTTCATCCTGAAAACGTTCAGCGCCTGTCTTCTTATATCTTCTTCGCCCATATAGATACAGCATTCGAGGCCGAAAAGAGCGCATACCGTGGCGGTAGCAACGCCGTGCTGTCCGGCGCCGGTTTCCGCTATGATACGGCGCTTCCCCATCTTTTTTGCAAGAAGCGCTTGCCCTAGGGTGTTATTTATTTTATGCGCACCCGTATGAAGGAGATCTTCTCTCTTTAAATATATTTTTGCCCCGCCCAGGCGTTTTGTGAGATTGCCGGCAAAATAAAGAGGCGTAGGCCTGCCCGCGTAATTCTTCAGATAATAGTTGAGTTCCTTCTTAAAGGCCGCGTCGCTTTTCGATTTTATATAGGCGGACTCAAATTCTTCAAGGGCCGGCATAAGAGTTTCGGGAACATATTTCCCGCCGAAATTGTTAAAATGGCCTTTTTTGTCGGGTAGCATGCGTAAACCTTTGTTTTATATTATAACGAGGCTCTGTGTTTTGCCGGTAAGTTCGAAAGACAGTTTCAGCAGACCGTCTTTATACTTAAACTGTATCTCGCGGCCGTCGAGACTTATGCTATGAGGCTTTTTAGTCTCAATGAGCATTTCACATACGGATCCGCTGCCGCCGTGTAAAGCCAGCCTCAGATCCCTTTCTGCCACCGTCGTCCCGAGTATCTCCGCCGTCGAATACCGTATCTTTGTCCTTTTTGAAACAGGGAGATTAAGCGGCAATATGTAAGCGGTCCTATTCGGAAGGAGTATCTTTGTATCCTGCGGTATGGTCGTCGATTTATTCAATCCCGGGATCCTGAGATTAACCGTAACTTCCCTCGGATCATCGTTAAAGTTGCAAAGGAAAAGGAAGCCGTATTTCTTGTTAGACCTGACAACAGCGTGAACATCCTGCGGCATTACTTTTACACGCGGTTCTATGTTGAGTATCTGCATAAAATGCGAGACAAGGTCTATATAATAATCCAATAGATGCATAACCCCGAAACCAAGCAAAAGCACTTTGCCCTTTTTTACTTTCTTTAAAATAGCGCAGGGTTTTTTGTCCCGTGTTTTCGCAACTATTCTTCTCTTTTTGGAATCGAAAATTTTTATGTCGCCTTCTACATAGTAATCTTTTCCGGAGACAAACACCAGATTTCCTTTAACGGTCTCGCTTATGGCAACTTCTATCTCCCTCAAGAACGTCTCGTCTCTTAAAAGCCCCATGTCTTTAGTCGGGGCGGTTGGGCTCATGATGAGAGTGCCGCCCTTCTTTACATACTCAGACAATTTCATCTGCGTCTTCTGATCCATATAATCCAGAGCGAAGACCCACATCGCCGGAATACCGGCCAGGTCCGCTTCTTTCGCTCTCTCTATGTCGACCAGCTTATAATTATAACCGTTAAGCGTAAGTAATCTCGCTATGCCGTCAAAGAAAAATTTATCTCTCGTGCATACCATATTGTCGACAACGGAACCTTTAAGATAGCTTGTCTCGTAATACGGAGCATAGAGCCCTATCGCAAAATCATACTCTTTCTTGGTATCCGCAATTTCAGGGCCGAACGTCTTGACAATCTCACCCATCTCTTCCAGAGGTTTTATCCTGGGTGTTTTCCTGCCGTGGCTGTCTATCGGCGACTGCCATTCGTGATAGCTGCCTCTGAAACCAAAATCCAATTCGTTAGTCCCGCCGCAAAACATGTAAAAATTGAGGCCGTTGAGACCGTGCCCCATGGCGTTCCTTACGAGCAGATTTATGTCAGGCGGATATATCCTGGGCCTGTCATTCATACCGCCCACCTGCGTTTCGACGCATATCTTCGGCGCTACATTATCACTTATCATGTTAATACCTTCCGTCATAAGGATAACGTCATGAAAGTTGTCGAAATTCAGGTTTCGCATCTGATATGCCCCGCCGAAAATTACATTGGGAGTAAATTTTATAAAGTCTCTGAACTGGAGTATTGTCATCAGTCCGTGGTTTCCCCTAGCGCAAATGTTATAGTCCCAGAACATGGGAATATTGGCAACAAACGGAAGATTGATCTTCGCGGTTTTAGCTCTCTCCGCCAAAGACTGATAATACTTGGCGTAGAAATGGGTATAAAAATGAATCCAGTCCCAGCACCTTATTACGCCTTCTTCGTCCACATCGCCTTTGGGCTGCGGGATCTCGTCGAATTTCGTATGGTTTGTATAATACTTCTCATTTACGGCCGATATGCTGCCTTTGTAAAGCTCTTCCAGATATTTCTGATACATCTGCGTGGTCGCTTCATTATAATCCGGGCTGTTCATAACCCAGTTCATCATACCTATCTCATTATCGAGCTGTACCGTTATTATAGGTCCGCCCTTCTGAACCATATACTTATGTACTATGGGACATATTTTCGCGTACCATTTTGAGACATACTGCTGAAAAACCGGGTTCATGTAGGAAACCATCGCCTCGTGAAGGGCATTACCGCCTTTTTGGTTTTTAGCCCGCCCTTCCTGGTGATTTTCAAGAAACCACACAGGCGTTCCTTCGCCTTTTATTTCTGAATTCGATATGGGCCCTATCCTGGCCATAAGAAACAACCCGGCATTATTAACCATTTTTATGAAAGATATAAGATCCTTCTGGGGACTCGTCTTTCCCGTGAAATCAAACTCCCCTTCCTTTATTTCGTGCCAGCTCCATGGTATATAGGTACTTATAGTATTTAGCCCGGCCTCTTTCGCCTTCCTCAGTCTGTCCATCCACTTATCTTTCGGTATTCTGAAATAGTGTATTTCTCCGGAGTAGACGAAAAACGGCGTTTTGTTAAGTAAAAACTTCGTGTTTTTTATTTCAATCTTATTTCTTCTCATATTTTACCTTCCCTTATGGTATAGGTTCAGGTATATTGCTTATTTTTCAAGTTCTATCCTGTCAAGATATACCGTGCAGTTCTCAACGGGATGCTTGGATTTTATCGTAAAAGATATTTCAATAATCTTGGAGATCCCGAATATATTATCGCCGTATGTAACGCCGTCGTAGGAATTCCTGGAAAAATCTTTTGTCAGGTCAAAAGCATATTTCGTCCAGCCGCTCCTGTTTAAAAACATCGGACCCGAATCGTATGACTCGCCTTCGCCGTCCCGTACGCTAAGATTAGCGATATTATTTGTGCGGCCGCTCGTGCCGTTAGAATATATCTCCACGGTCAGTTTTCCGTAGCTGCTCCAATCCTGAGGGTATAAAAACTGGCGTCGTATCGTAGCGCTCGCAGTTTTAGCGTTCTTATCAGGCGTAAAAACAATCTTCATCGAATGGCTTCCGTCAAAAGCAAGTTCGTTTGTCCATTTTAAATCCACTGCCGATTTATTCAATTGCATAAGCTCATCGGTATATGCAGTATGAAATTTTATATCGTTATATTCGAAATCATCTACCAGCGGGACAAACTGATATACCGGCTCATATTTTAAACCGTTAATCTTCTTGTTCGATGAATTTATGTCCTCTAAAGCCGAAAACGGATTAAAGCTGTTTTTGGCGAAATAATACCATGCCGTACTGGATATGCAAAGCGGTTTGTCCTGCATGCGCCAGCTGTCATAAACAGGCGTACCCTCATTACTCGCGTAAGGAAGCCCTGCCGTATAGGAAAAAGACGGGCTGTTTGTAAGGCATCTATCCAGCTCGTTCATAAAATAATCGCGTTCTTTTTTCATGCCCGCTTTATCAAATGCCAGGATCATATGCGCCGTTCCTTCAAACCACACGGCGTCTTTATCCGGGAAAGGCGACGTATTGTATGTAGATCCGAAATCAAAGCCTTCGACCTTAACGTTTTTTATTTTATACACCTGGGTATTCTGGCTCTTCTCGATAGCGAAGGCAATACTCTTGGCATAATCATTGCCCAAACTGAGCACTGCCCAGCTTGAAAGATCAGTCGCGAAATTCTTATTGTTGCGCCCCATGAAAAATCTGTTGAACTTCTTGTCCCACGCATCGTCATCAAGCCACTTCTTTACATCTTTTGCGGCCTTCAGATACTTCTCTTCGCTCGCAAGTATTCCCAGATCCCGAAATGCGGCATAGCAGTCGAAATTATGCTCCGCCGAAATCCATGTCATGGGCTTGCCGTTCCCGTAATACCCGCCTATTATGCCGCCTTCGATCGACTGGAGAGATATCAGCCAATCGGCTATATCCCTTGCCAAAGGCAGATAAGCAGGGTCTGCTGTTTTGGCATAATAGTAATTCAGAGCCATGAGAACCCAGGCATTCGGCCCTGCGGCGCGCGTCTCCGTCTCTTTTCCGTTGCGCTTATATACATCGGTAAAACCCAGGAACGCTCCGCTTTCTTTAATGTGTTTATTTCTGACGTTATCAAAAAAGTCGAACAACAGTCTGGCTCTTTTATAATCTCCCTTATGCGTAAAAGCCATGGCAGCCAGCGCCTCGTCATAAGTAAAGCAATCTTCGTTTTTCTCGGAACTAGGCACCAGGCCGGGCTGTATTAACAGGAATATACTGTTGGTCCTTTGGCCCGGCACCAGCCACTGGTACGCTTTTTCCGCGTCAGACCACTGACGATGGTTT
>JAQUMG010000139.1 GCA_028718265.1 Candidatus Omnitrophota bacterium | reverse complement strand
CATTAAGCTGAAGGATCGTTTCCTTAATTAAGCTGGCAAACTGCGCAGGAAAACTAAAACCAACGTCAAGAGCAATGCCGCCGATATCATTGGCATGATTATACATCCGCTCAAGTTCCAGAAATATCGCCCGCAAAAGTTGCGCCCGCTTAGGGGTACTAATGCAAAAAATCTTTTCTGCGCTCTGGCAAAAAGTAAGGCTATAGCCGAAGGCCGTGTCTCCGCTTATGCATTCGAAAATCTTTGCCGCTTCAAAAGCAGTTTTTCCCTCAATAAGCTTTTCTATCCCTCTGTGCGTCCAGCCAAGGCGCATTTCAAGATTGACGATCGGTTCGCCGGCAGCACTAAACCGAAAATGCCCGGGGCCGATAATTCCGGCATGAACAGGGCCTACCGGGACCTCAAAAATTCCTTCTCCTTCAACACGCTTGAATTTATACTGCAAGTCGGACGCAACGGTTTTCGGCGGCAGCGTAAAATTCTTACGTAAAGGAAAATATCCCTGCGGCCAGACTTCGTCATGCAGTCTCAGGCGCCTGACGTCGGGATTTCCCCGAGGCTCAATACCGAACATTTCTCTCATTTCACGTTCAAACAAGCTTGCCGAATAGATATCTTTGGCGAGCGAAGTAAAAACAGGGTTATCCGGAAGAATGTCCTGCCGGACGATTATCCAGGAATGTTTCTGCTCATTTAGAAAAACACAATAAAGTGTATATTTTTTTGATACACTACACGCGTCTTCGGCAAAAAACATTTTTACCGCTGAGTTAAGCTGCTTATGCAGCAAATAACATAATTTACCGAAATCCTTATCTTCGACCGTAAGATATATCTCGTCCGGATAAGGCTGATAAAATTCGCGGACATTAATTTTTTCGGTATTCAGAATTTCTCTTAACACTTTCGGATAATCCATTTATTGCCCCAAAACAAGTTTCTGACAGTTTAAAAGTAACGTTAAAAATGACTGCGGAATTTTTAATCCCAAACCCAGAATAAAAATCCCCAAAAATAACAGGGCGAATTTTGTGCTTAACGGCTCTTTTTGCCGGGCTATATTCTGGGGTTTATTGCCGAAGATAATTTTAGTCACATGATGCACTAATCCTGCAAAGGCAATTGCAAGAAACAAAAACATCAATGCCGAAATAAAATAATGCTTGCCGGAAAAACCTGCGATCAGGATTAAAACTTCGCTTATGAATATAGAAAAAGGAGGCATGCCTCCCAGCGCAAGGGCGCCAAAAAGCATTATTACTCCGGTAAAAGGCGCGGCTTGCATCAACCCCTGCATTTTACTCATATTGTTGGTTTTGTATATTCGCACTGCATTGCCTGCGCAAAAAAACATGAGGGCCTTGGTAACTGCGTGGTTGAATATGTGCAGCAGCCCGCCGAACGCGCCTCCGGCGAGTCCGAAGCCGAATCCTACGGAAATCACGCCGATATGTTCTACGCTATGGTATGCCATAAGACGTTTCAGATCTTTTTGCACCAGAATAAAACCGGCAGCGATTGCGAGCGAACATACTCCGAACACAATAAACAATCTTGCGCTAAAAGCATAACCAACCGAAGAATTTGCCAGCATTACAAAACGCAATATTGCATATAACGAAGTTTTAAGCAATACGCCGGACAAAAGTCCGCTTATCGGAGAAAGTGCCTGGCTGTGAGCATCGGGCAGCCAATTATGCATCGGCGCAAATCCCGCTTTAGTTCCGTAACCGACGAAAATGAATAAAAGGGCTATTTTGATTATGTTTGGCTCAAATAGATACGCTCCTTCAAGCATTTTAACCCATTCCAGACTCTTTATCCCGGCATGTGTCGAAGATGTATAATAAAAAAAGATAATGCCTAAAAGCGCAAAAGTTATCCCTACCGAGCAGATAATAATATATTTCCACGCTGCTTCTATTGATTCCTTTACATTGTGGAACCCTACCAGAAACGCCGAGATAAGCGTCGTCATTTCAATGGCAATCCACACCAACGCCAGATTATTGAGCAGCGGCACAAGCAGCATGGTAAAACAGAAAAGATTGAATAAATGAAAATAACCCCCTGCCTTGCGTATGGTTATTTTATTTTCCGCTATTTCATCGCGCATGTAAGCGATTGAATAAACGCTTGCCGCGAAAGCCACTACTGCCGTCGTCAGCACAAAAAAGATGCTCAGGGCATCAATATACAGCAACCCCCACAGGCTCAAAGGTTGCGGATTTGCAAGAAACGTTTTCGTAAATAACGCAGCTATGCCGAGAAGCAGGCCGTATCCGGACGCATTGGTTATGCCGAGTACTCTTTCTTTTCGGATAAATAACGAAAGAATGCTCAAAATAAAAGGTATTAAAAGCATTATTCCTATGAACATCTCTTATCCTCTGAGCGACTTCATTTTTGAAATATCTATATGCGTGAAAAGACGATTAACCCTGTAGACAAAAATCTCAATAATTATCACAAAAACAAAAATATCAAAGAAAAGCGCAATCTCGACAAAAAACGGCATCCCGCCGGTAATAGCCGCTGCCGCCAAGAAAATGCCGTTTTCCATTGTTAAAAGGCCGAGGACCTGGCTCAATGCTTTCAGGCGGGATATCATAATAAAAAAACCAATACAAATTGTTGCTATAGAGACAGTGAACACGGTTGAACTCATTGGTTCATTAAACCCCATAATCCTGTGAGTAAAAATATACGAAAAATAAGTAAACAACAAAGCTGCTATAAGCGAAAGCTGCGGGTTTATCACCAGCTCCAGACTTTCCCCGACGTTAATGCGACGCACTATACGTGCAAGGACGTATGGAATAATCACGACTTTAAGTATAAAAATCAGACCGCAGATAATAAATAATTCGGCATGCTTTTGTGTTATAGCCATGGTCAGGACATAGAAAAATAGCAACAAAGACTGCAGCCTGAATGTGCGGATTAATGCAGTAATCCGCTTGGCGATAGTCATAAGAAAAATTGTGATTAAAAAACCCGATAAAATAAGCATCAGTGTCATATTTACATCCCCATACATGCGGCGGTTGCCGCAAGAAGTGCAATGAAGAAAGCAAAGCCGAGATAATCTACTACTCTGAAAAGGCGCATTTTGGCAAGCGAAATTTCAAGAACCGCAATTATTATAGAAATAACCAGGAGTTTTAAGGGGAACTGCAGCCATTGCCATTGCGTATCACCCAAAAAAGGAAATAAAAACCACGAAAGCATGGTAAAAAAGATAATTTGTCTGATGTGGCCTGCGAGCTCGATGATAGCCAGAGATCTGCCTGAATACTCAAGCACCATAGCTTCATGTACCATAGTCAGTTCGAGATGCGTTTCCTGATTATCAATAGGAATACGCGATGTTTCGGCAATCGCAATCATGAAAAAAGCAAAACCTGCCAATACCGTAGAAACCTGAATAAAATGCGCGCCAGCCACTGCCGCAGCCGATGTTGAATTACTGTTCATTCCTATTACAAAAAGCGAAACAAATGCCGCCGGCTCGGCAATGCTGGAAATAAACATTTCGCGTGACGAACCCATGCCGCCAAAAGAGCTTCCTGCGTCAAGGGCCGCCAGGGCAAGAAAAAAACGGCCAAGCGCAAGAATAAAGAAAATTGCCAGTAAATCTCCCGCGGTATTCAGAGAAAGCTGCGGCTGAAATACCGGCAGCAAAAAACAAGCGCATAAACTGCTCGCCAATACGATGGCCGGAGTAACCGTAAAAATCCATGACGTATGTTTTGAAACAATCTGGTCCTTGGAAAGAAGCTTAATAAAATTGTAATAAGGCTGAAATATGCTTGCACCTTTCCGCATACGCAGGTTATTTTTGACCTTCCGGATAAAACCGCTTACCAAAGGGGCAAAAAGTACAAGAAAAAACACCTGAATACAGAGTAATAATATTTTTGTCGGTGTCATAAGTTAAAAACCCCTATCATTAAAATTAGTATTACTATGGTAAGAAAAATGTAAAGAAGATATAAATTGATGCTTCCCGGCTGTAATTTTCGCAATCTGAATGCAATATTATAGATAACCCGAAGCAATGGTTCGTAAAAATGGCGCTCAAATACCGGCGTCGTGTGAGTTTCATAAGTAAAAGAGCGAATGTGATAGAAAGAATCGCGTATTTTTTCGCTCTTTCGATAAGGCAGTAAAAAGAAATTGAAAGCAATCCGAAAGGGTTTTGAGAAAGCGGTAGCGGTGTATTCAGTCCGCGCGTCTAACTTATAATATCCGCAATCCCAGGTATTGTAACGTGTCGTTTTTGTCCGTAAGCCAAACTCAAACCAGCCAAAGACAGCAAAAGTGAAAATGATTAACAATGCTGCTATGATAAAGGGCGAAACAGATACTGTCTGGCCTGCGGTTATATTTAGGCTGAACCACTGAAATGAAAATGCTGACTCAGGCACACCAAGAGCATCCTGCGCAACTCCGGAAATATGAGGAGCTATAATCCCTGCTCCCACGCCGAAGAGAACAACCATTACCGCCAGGAATCCCATGCCAAGCTTCAGAGATAATGATACTTCTTTCGCCTGGCTGGCATAATGGCTGCGGGGCATGGCTAAAAAAGTTATGCCGAATGCCTTGACAAAACAGGCCGCAGCAAGCCCGCTGGTCAGGGCAAGCGTTGCTGCACATAAAACCATAAATAGCTTAACCCAATCTTGCGATTGTAATATGCCTGCAAAAAATGCCTGAAACGTAAGCCACTCGCTGACAAAACCGTTTAATGGCGGAAGTGCGGAAATTCCTATTGCGCCGATAAGAAAAAAAACGGCGGTCCAGGGCATAACCTTAATAAGGCCCCCCATCTTTTCCATATCATGAATACCGGTTGCCTTTACAACGCTCCCTGCGCAAAGAAATAAAAGACCTTTGAACAATGCGTGATTAACCAGATGGTACAAGCCGGCGCACATGGCAAGCACAGCGCCTGATGCTAAGCCTTTGGCAGTAAAAAGCATTGCCGTACCTATTCCCAAAAGGATTATTCCGATATTCTCAACGCTATGATAGGCGAGCAATTTTTTAAGGTCATGGTCCATAAGAGCGTAAATTACGCCGACGAGACCTGAAATCATCCC
>JAQUMG010000138.1 GCA_028718265.1 Candidatus Omnitrophota bacterium | reverse complement strand
CAGTCATCGGCAAGCAGGGAAAGCAGCAGATCACCGTCGAGGAGACGGCCGACCTGCTCGAAACCATACCTTACGAAATCGTATGCTGGATCTCCGCGCGCGTCCCGAGGGTATATAAATAACAACACCGCACGAGGTGAGAGAAATGGAAGGGCCGAAAAGGATGTTTACAGGTAGCGGTTATTGCTTTTCCGCAGTCGCGTAAAGTTTATCCAGCGGGCTCTTCGGCGCGTTCGAAATATCGCGTATCACATGCGTGTATATCATCGTCGTCTCGACGTGGTTATGCCCCAGCAGCTGCTGGACTTCCCTGATATTCACTCCGTCAATCAAGAGATGTGTCGCGAAGCTGTGTCTTAACGTGTGGACCGACGCATGCTTAATTATGCCGGCTTTCTTAACAGCTTTGGCCATCGCGTTTTGTATTGCCTTAGGGGTCATGTAAAAGCGCTTTATCCTGCCGTCCAGTTCGTCGGGAGAGAGCTTTGCCGACGGGAACGCGAATTGCCAGCCGAATTCCTTCGCGGCTTTCGGGTATTTCTTTTCAAGTGAATCAGGCATTCGGACTTCGCCATGACCCGCGGCGAGGTCTTTCTCGTGCAATTTTTTCACTTCTTCGATGTGCGCAAGCAGGTCTTTCTTAAGGTATTCCGGCAGCATTGTGCTCCTGTCCTTGTCGCCCTTACCGCTCCTGATGAATATGAGGCCGGAACCGAAATCGATGTCCTTTATCCGCAAGCAGGTCAATTCAGAGATCCTCATGCCGGTCCCGTAAAGCAGCTGAAGTATCAGCTTGTCTTTTCCCGACGCGTGCTTGAACACATCAAGCACTTCCTCCCTGGTAAGGACGACCGGAAGCTTCGGGCCGCGTTTCGCGCGGACAGTCTCGCCGATGGAATCAAGCCCTATCCCGAGCACATTCCTGTAAAGGAAGAGCAGCGCATTTAAGGCCTGGTTCTGCGTGGAGGAAGAGACCCTTTTTTTGAGGGCAAGGAAGCTCAAATAATCGCGAACATCTTCACTGGCAAGAGCCGTTTTCTGCGTGTCCCTCTTTTTTACGCCGGCCAGGTATTCGAAGAAACCCTTTGCCCATACCACATAAGCGCGTTCGGTCCTGTATGAATAATGTTTGACTTTGATCGCCTTGCTTAGGGCCCTTATTATAGAGGCGGGGTCATTTTTGGCGTCAAAGCCGGGCTTATTTGTCACGGAGTACGTGTTTGCGGCATCTTTGTCGAACTGCTCAAAGTAGAGTTTCAGGGCAGTTTTGGCCTGTTCTTTTTGCCAGTCCGCGGTTCCGGGGGAGCGCGATATCCATTCAAGGAATTTTCGCTTGTTTTCGGAAAAATCGTCATCTTGATTACGGTTCGAGAAGGTAATAAACCTGCTTACCCACCTCGCATAGAAGGGGGCATGTTTCTTATCCGCAAGACCGCGGGAAATAAGGAATTTTTGGAAATCCGGCAGGATATTTTCAAGCATTGCATCACCTATGTACAAAAACCTATGATATACGAACTTCGCATTCCACGCTATTATAGGCCAATTACGAATTCTGTCAATGATATTTGTGTTGAAAAGCTGAATTTGAGTGCTATACTTAACTTTAGGGCAGTGGAATGTGCCACAAAAAGCGAAGTTCGTATAATATATGTTAGGCGGAGATAATATGGATCAAAAAATCGATAAAGGATTTTGCATGTTATATTGGCGACTGTCGTATCGCAGGAAATTTATTCGGACATTATGGGTAGGTTTATTTTCGTTTCTTTTCTTTCTGTTGCCTTCTGATTTTGCGATATTAGGAGTAAAAAGAAACATATTCATTTCGTTTGTACTCGCTCTTTTGCTAATTCAAGCACTATATAATTTATTTAGATGGAAAAGTGAAAAAGGGAAAGGTGCCTAACAATTCACTCCAGCGGACTATCCCAGCACCCTGATTTAGAAGGGCTAGCCGCTGAGTTCAAACGTTAGGCGAAGAAAATAAAATGGATAATAAGCAATCAAAAATCTATCGAATCAACAATAAAATCGCCATACTCATAATATCCGCGCTTATCCTTTTATTGCTATTATCGTGCATTGGAGTATTTCAGAAAGGCGCGATGACTAATAAGATTATGTGCGCGATTATGGTCGGAGTATTTGCTTATTCGATCGTAGCAGTAAATCGAGCCCTGCTTAGAATAAAATATATATCTATTGCAGATAATAAATTGCGCGCCTATTATGGCGATGATCAATATGAAGAATATTTTATTCCTAATTCAATAAAGAAAGTAGAAGTTGTGGACAAAGGAGTAGTACATATACATTTAGATAACGGAAGCCAACAGTTCGGACTTAATACGCTCCATTTTTGTGACAGAGCAGAACTGGAAGCGGAATTAGAAAAAATAATTCCTACAGTAACAATCAATAAAGATAAAACAATGGAAAGAGTCTCGCTATTTAAAGCTGAGCCGAATAAGGATCGCAATACGGGAGTTCTAACGAAAGGAACAGGTAAAGATATTCCTGAGATTGACCGATCGCAGGAAAACAAGGGGAAATTAGGCGCCTAACAATTCACTCCAGCGGACTGTCCCGGCATCCTGTTGTTAAGGTGCCAGCCGCTGAGTTCAAACGTTAGGCAATGAAAATATATGAATATTCATCCATTTACAATTGCTGGCGTTCTAATGGTTGCTCTAGGAACGATATTTACATTACTAGGGCAACAGATGCTTAGCGACAAGAGCAACAAACAATTATTAGATAAGTCTGAGAAAATCGAGAAATTATCAGAAGAAAATAAATTATTAACAAAGGAAATAAGCCAGTTAAATAAGAAAATTGCAGCTGATTTGACAGGTGGCGATTGTTATTGTTATTTTTTTATTTCTCGACCTGGAAAAAATTCAAATATAATTGATTTAATGTTAATGAACGATGGAGATTGCCCTATATATGATATTTCCGTAAAGATAGACGATGTCGAAAAATTGTTAGAAATATCAAGTAGCGAAATGGCTGCAGGTAAATTACCTTACGATTCGATGACCCTTTTAAATTCGGCGCATGGAAAAGCATCCATATTCATGCAATTAGGAAATTTGGGGCCTCATCAATGCATCCAGCTAAACGGAATACAAATTCCTCCAAATGTTAATAAAAAGTCATACAACATTTATATTACGGCACGCAATGGTTCTATAACTCAAATAGTAAGATATAGACGTGTTAACGACGAATGGAAAATAGCTTCAAAAATAATCAAGGGGGGAGAAGTTATAAAAGAAGACATTGATCCGGGTTTCCCCCACAATGATAAAGGCAAGATTGATTGGTAGATAAAATTGCCTAACAATTCACTCCAGCGGACTGTCCCAGCCGCCTGTTTAAAGGTGCCAGCCGCTGAGTTCAAACGTTATGCACAAATAAAAAAGGATAAAAGAAAAAAATGCCAATCTCTATTAAGCATGGCATCGTAAACGAAAATTGGACATTTACTTACGATGAAGAACAAGTAAAATTAGAGATAAAGAAACCTAGATTACCCCACACTTTATTTATTCAAAATAAGATTGGCTTTAAAAAAAGGCATCCATGGGAGATATTTTTTAGGGTACTTAATGAGTTTGTATGGTTCTATGACATTACAGTTAAAGATATAAATGGCGGGCACGGGGATTACTGTGCTAATATTAATTTTCTTCCAAATATTGATAACTATGCAATAAAATTGGATAACTTTAAACAAGAAATTTTTGAAAAAGATCAACACTTAGCGCTTGGCTTTTATAGAGAGGGTGTGTCTAGCGGAAGCGCATATTATGCTTTCCTATGTTATTCAAAAATTCTTGAAATTCCATTTAAAAATGGGAAATCCAAAGGAACTTGGATAGAACAAGAAATTTCAAGCTTACAAGGCGACTTAGCTGTATCTGTAAGAGATCGAAAAGTTCACATGCTTGGAGGAAAAACCCTCGGTACGTGGTTAAGAGAAAATGGTAGAAACGCCTTAGCTCATGCTGATATTCAGAGTGGTCGTACAGTACGAGATCCCAATAACTATCAAGATTGGGACGAAATAAAATGGGGTAATGCGGTGATGCATGAGTTAGCAGAAAAAGCAATGGTTGACTGCTTAAAAATTAAAAATAAAGCCTAACAAAGCACTTCACTGGACAAAAACTGCGTTTTTGCCAGTGAGCTTGAATGTTAGGCATATTGAATTGTTGATCAACAAAGAAGGAAAGAACAATGGCACTAATCAAGTGTAAAGAATGTGGAGCAGAAGTCAGCTCAAAAGCAAAAGCTTGCCCGAAATGCGGTGCTCAAGTTGCAGCAAGACCAATGGGTTGCGGTACGTTCATAGGGGTTCTTTTCTTTGGAGTAATAATTATTGCGGTCATCTCCAGCATCTTTTCCTCTGGCACAAGAAGCGGTATCTCATCTCGGCCAACAAATCCGTCCTCTACACTAGCGCCTACTCTTCCGGGTTCACAGTGGCTATACCACCAGAGTGATGATGTGATGGGGAAAGGCACGATTTATCAGGCTCAGGTTTCAAGCTCGAACACTGTCAATTTTGACTTTCCCTATTCTGGTGCGCAACATGGTACCCTCACACTGAGAACTCACCCTCGTTATGGCGAAGACATTATTTTCAGAATTGAAAAAGGGCAAATCCTTTGCAACTCCTATGAAGATTGCACTGTACTAGTAAGGTTCGATGACGACGAAGCCACAAACTATTCTGCAAGAGGCGCGGCTGACAATAGCACCGAGACAATTTTCATCCAAAACTACAGAAGATTTATGGAAAAAATGCTTAAGGCTAAAAGGGTACGTGTTGCCGTAAATATTTACCAAGAAGGCGCTCCCGTATTTGAATTTGACGTTAGCAATTTTGACCAGGGTAAGTACAAACCGGAGAAATAGCGATGCCTAACATTTCACTCCAGCGGACGGCGCTGGCATCCTGTTTTAATGTGCGCCGCCGCTGAGTTCAAACGTTAGCCGTATTAAATAAAATAATATATTGTATATACAATTGTATTATGATATAATTCAATCATGAAAGAATTGCGCTGGGATTTAAGGAAGAGCGAACGATTAAAGAGGAT
>JAQUMG010000137.1 GCA_028718265.1 Candidatus Omnitrophota bacterium | reverse complement strand
AAGATAAAAACAAAATAAAACGAATACCTTTTATCACACTCAGTAATATCGGCGATATAGTGCTGACGACACCCGTTATCTCTGTTTTATCCGAGCACTTTCCCAGCGTAAGACTTGACGTAATGGCGGGTCCTAACGGGGAAGAATTATTCCGCAGGCATCCCGCCGTCTTTAAGGTGATAGTATATAATAAAAGAGTTTCTCTTAAGGAGAAACAACGCCTTATCCGGAAGCTCAGGAAAGTCAGGTATGACCTGATAGTCGACATGAGAAATTCGCTTTTTCCGTTCCTTCTGGGGGCGAGGTACAGAACCAGCCCGATCCAGAATATCCCCAAATCAGTTACGCATAAGAAACAACAGCATCTGTGGAAATTAAAATCCCTGGGGCTGGATATTAAGGATGCGCCTTTTTGCCTCCACATTTCGAAAGAAGATGCCGGCTTCGCGGAAAAGCTGATGGAAGGTCTTGATAAGAACAGGCCGATAATCGCCGTCAGTCCGGGAGCAAAAAGCGAAATCAAAAGATGGACCCAAAAAGGGTACACGGAACTTATAAGACGCCTTATTAATGAGCTTGGCGCGCAGATAATAATGGTGGGGGATAAAATCGATAAGGTATTGGTCAAAGATATAGTTTCGGCGATAAAAAACAACGTTGTCGATTTTTCGGGCAAAACGACTTTGTGCCAGCTCGCTGCTATTTTAAAAAATAGCGATTTGCTAATCACTAATGACAGCGCCCCTATGCATATAAGCGTCGCCGTCGGAACGGATGTATTGGCTATATTCGGACCGACAGATCATCGCTTATACGGGCCCGGCGGAAATAACGACCGTGTCATAAGAAAAAAACTCCATTGCAGCCCCTGCGAAAAGGCGCAGTGCGAGTTCGAGCATGAGTGTATGAAGGATATAAAAGCAGACGAGGTCTTTAAGGCAGTTACGGAGATGTTATCTCTATGAAACCCAAACGCATACTACTGATACGGACCGACAGAATAGGCGATGTCGCATTATCCACGCCGGCCATTAAGGCAGTCCGGGATTCGTACCCGGATTCTTATATCGCGTTTATGGTGAAGCCGTACGCTGAAGATATAGCAGCAGGCAATCCTTATCTGAACGAGGTAATAATTTACGACAAAGACGGCGCGCATAACAGTTTTTTTGCCACGCTGTTATTCGGCATAGGTCTCAGGAAGAAGAAATTCGATACGGTCGTGATTCTGCATCCGACTAATCGCTCGCACATAATAGCCTTTCTCGCCGGAATACCCAATAGAATAGGTTTTGATAAAAAGATGGCGTTTCTTTTGACAAAAAGAGTCAGCGATAAAAAATTTCTCGGCGAAAAACATGAGCTTGATTATACCCTGGATATACTACGGAGCATAGGAGTTACGCCCAAAGACAGAAATCTGTTCGTCCCCGTTAAAAGTTCGCACGAAAATGCCATAGCCATAAAATTAGCGCGTGAAGGTTATAATGGGTCTGATTTATTGCTGGCGGTGCATCCCGGGGCGAGCTGTCCGTCTAAGAAATGGCCGGCGGAGAGATTTGCCGGTTTAATAGACCGCCTGAGCAAGGATTACGATTTTCGGATAGTGGTTGTAGCAGGTCCGGATGATGCATCGGTAGTAGCCCGGATGAAGAAAAATTTAAAAAGCAATGTCATAGATTTGTCCGGCAAGACATCCGTAGGCGAGCTGGCGGCGTTATTCAAAAGATGCTGTTTATTTATTTCTAATGATTCGGGTCCGGTCCATATCGCCTCGGCGGTCGGCACGCCATGCATCGTGATATTCGGAAGGAAGCAGCCGGGTCTTAGCCCCAGGAGATGGGGCCCTACCGGCAAAAATGACATAGTCCTGCATAAAGACGCAGGATGTACGGTGTGCCTTGCACATAATTGCAAAAACGGCTTCAAATGCCTGCAGGCCGTAACGGTAGACGATGTTTTTGAAGCCGTTAAGCGAGTGCTGGGGGACGTCCCCATATCCTATTGACACTCATATATATTAATGATAAAATTAACAGCATAATAAAGGGAATCGGATGAAACATCTGGAATTTGAACGGTTAAGGAAGATAATCAGGCATTTTGACAATACCTCCATACTTGTTGTGGGGGATCTGATGCTTGATGAGTTTATATGGGGCAAGGTCTCAAGGATTTCTCCCGAGGCCCCGGTACCGGTTGTCTGGGCCACGTCCGAAAGCGTCATGCCGGGCGGAGCGAGCAACGTTGCCAACAATATCCGCTCCCTGGGCGGGAATGTTTATCTGGCCGGCGTGGTAGGTAATGATGAAAGAGGAAAACTGCTTCTTGAGGAATTGTCCGGAAGGGGCATCAATACCGGCGGGATAATACGCGACAGCGAACGGCCTACGACGCTCAAGACCCGCGTCATAGCCCATAACCAGCAGGTTGTAAGAATTGATAAAGAGAAGGTAGCTGACATAACCGACAGCGCGGCAGAGAAGATACTCGATTTTTCGGACGGAATAATGGACGACATCGACGCTGTTATAATAGAAGATTACGGAAAAGGCGTCATAGTCCCGCGGCTTCTTTCTCCTCTCATCAGAATAGCAAAGAAACACGGCAAGATAATAACCGTAGATCCGAAAGAGAACCACTTCCCCATGTATAAGAACGTGACTGCTATTACGCCTAATCATTATGAAGCAGCAAAAGCCGTGGGCATGCGGCCGGATGACGGTGCGCCTATAGAAGAAGTGGGTAAGAAGCTTCTGAAACGTTTGAACTGCGAGGTAGCGCTTGTTACGCTCGGAGAAAACGGCATGTGCGTTTTTGAAAAGTCGGGCAGGATAACAAAAATCTCTACCGTTGCGCAGGAGGTATATGACGTGTCCGGTGCGGGCGATACGGTGATAAGCGCTTATACGCTTGCGCTTTCTTCCGGAGCGAAGACCATAGAAGCTGCGCACGTTGCTAATTGCGCGGCAGGCATCGTGGTAGGAAAAGTCGGCATTGCCGTTACCACACAGGGCGAGTTAATCGATAAGATAAAAGCTGAAATTAAAAACAGTCATCACAGGGAGAACAAATGAATGTAATAGGAGTAATTCCGGCAAGATTCAGCTCCGCCAGGTTTGCGGGTAAAGTCCTGGCCGATCTTGGCGGAAAGCCGGTTGTTCAGCATGTATGGGAGAATGCCAGAAAATCTAAGATGCTGGACGATCTTATAATTGCCTCCGACGACGAAAGGGTATTGAAAGCAGCGCGGGATTTCGGGGCCAAAGCCGTTTATACATCGCCCGACCAGCCGTCGGGAAGTGACAGGCTGATTGAAGTAATCAACCCGATGGATGTCAAGATAGTGGTTAATATCCAGGGAGATGAACCGATGGTACGGCCCGAGATGATAGATGGTCTGGCAGGGGCGATTCTTGAAGATAAAAACGTGTATATGGCGACACTGGCGAAAAAGATAGACGACAAGAGCGAAATAGATAATCCCAACGTTGTAAAGGTGGTAAAAGATAAGAACGGATTTGCCTTATATTTTTCGCGCTCAGTTATTCCGTATCCCAGGCACGAAACCGTATCGATGTATTATAAGCATATCGGTCTCTACGCATATACTAAGGATTTTCTGTTTCAGTTTAAGAACCTTCAGAAGTCATACCTGGAGATGACGGAAGGGCTGGAGCAATTACGCGTTTTGGAAAACGGCTATAAAATAAAAGTCATTGAAACTAAATTTGACACGATAGGGATCGACACACCGGAAGACCTGGAAAAAGCAAGGGCCGTTATAGGACGTTGATATGAATATTGTTACGCTGGGCAGCATGAAAATAGGCGGAAGAAGCAAGATGGTCTTGATAGCGGGGCCGTGCGTCATAGAAGACGAAAAAAGCACAATGCGCCACGCCGAACGTCTTAAGAAGATTACGGAAAAGGCCGGAGTTCCTTTCATATTCAAGTCGAGTTACGATAAAGCCAACAGGACATCCGTGAAGTCGTACAGAGGGCCGGGCATAGATAAAGGCCTTAGAATACTGAAGAAAGTAAAAGAGGAATTCGGAATATTTATTCTGAGCGATGTCCACACGGAAGAAGAGGTAAAGAAAGCAGGCGATGTCCTGGACGTCATACAGATACCGGCGCTGCTTTCAAGGCAGACAAGCCTTATAGTTGCCGCCGCGAAGACAAAAAAGATAGTGAACATAAAGAAGGGCCAATTTCTGTCACCGTGGGATATGCGTTACGCTGTTGAAAAAGTGCGCGCGGCCGGAAACAGCAGAGTATTGTTAACGGAGCGCGGCACGACCTTCGGCTACAATAATCTTGTGAGCGATTTTCGCTCTATTATAATAATGCGCGGTTTCGGCGTTCCCGTGATCTATGATGCCAGCCATTCGGTGCAGATACCGGGAGGCCTTGGTTCCGCAAGCAATGGTGAGAGACAATTTATAAAGCCGCTTATTTACGCAGCCGCATCCGCCGGCGCGGACGGCATATTCGTAGAAGTGCACGAGACACCGGCTAAGGCGCCGTGCGACGGGCCTAACATGCTGCCGCTTGGCGAATTACCGGAAGTACTTGAAAAGATGAAAGCAATCGAGAAGGTTACGAGGTAACCATGAGCATTAACAAAGCAAAAGAAGTCTTAAAGATAGAAGCCAATGCCATACAGGAACTTATCGGAAGGATCGATAAGAATTTTGAAAAGGCGGTAAATATTATTTTAAAGACAAAAGGCCGCATTATTGTGACCGGCATGGGCAAACCCGGTTTTATAGCGCAGAAGATCTCCGCGACGTTATCGTCGACGGGCACGCCGAGTCTCTATCTGCATCCGGCGGAAGCGCTTCACGGCGATTTGGGGAGAGTTACGAAAGCAGATTGTATAATAGCCATATCCAATAGCGGCGAGACAGAGGAAATAGTAAGGCTTCTGCCCATAATGAAGAAGATCGGAGCCGCCCTGATCGCTATGGTCGGAAATACCTCATCCACATTGGCGAAAAACAGCGATTGCGTTCTTGATGTAAGCATCGAAAAAGAGGCATGCCCGCTGGGGCTTGCCCCGACAACAAGTACTACCGTTATGCTGGCGATGGGCGATGCGTTATCCGTGGCGGT
>JAQUMG010000136.1 GCA_028718265.1 Candidatus Omnitrophota bacterium | reverse complement strand
GTGCTGACGAGATAACCGTCGGAAGAAATAAAACGGTCGATATGCCGCTTATTGGGCTCCCACGCTTTTTTAAATTCTCCGGCCAGTTCTTTCCCGCCGAGTAAGACATATTTGCCCTCTACCATCTTTACGGTCAGAGACGGCAGGGATTCCGTTATAACATTCAGCTCGTCTATGACGCAGGCAGGATACTTCTTCTTAAAGGCTTCCAGAAATACTGCCGAAACTTTAAGAGTGCGGGATTCGGCGCCTCTCGGCGTAGCGATGATATGCATCAATTTTTTCATAACCGTCCTCCTCAATTATACCGCCTTTTCATGCCGGTTTATTTTACCATAAAAAAATAAACAGTTCAATCTTAGTCTGACCGGTATGCTGTAAAAAAATAAGCCTTCGCGTTTATTCCGCAAAGGCTTATTTTGAACTATATATTTCTTCGGGGTTACTGCTCGGGCGGTTTATTCCCTAAATTATGCCCTTCTTTCATTCCCTCAACGTAACCCTCTTTATATCCGTTATTATATCCTTCTTTATATCCGTTCGTAAATGCGTCCTGATTGCTAGGCATCGATTTTACTTCATCTACCGTACTCACGTGCTCTTTACTTGTAGAATCAAGGAGGGCTCCTCCTACAACACTCACGCCGGCTCCGGCAAGAGCGCCTTTCCACACGTTTTTGCCTTTAGCACCGGAGGCCCATCCGCCCACGGCTCCTGCGCCGGCCCCTATAAGTCCGTCTTCGACAATCCCTCTGTCTGCTGCATAAGAAACAGGTACTATAAATAAAAATGCCGCGATAAAAGTCATCGCGACCAAAACTGCGCACAACTGTTTCATGCACCCTCCTATTATGTTTGCTGTAGTTACAGAAAAATAGTCCCTATTTACGATAAGCCAGGTCAGAATAAGGCATAGCTAAATTGCCCCACCATGCTGCCAATACACTCGCATCGGCATCGTTGACTTTACCGTCTCCGGTTATATCTCCCTGGCTGCGCTTCTTGTTTACCGTATGCCAGTTGGCAGCAAGTATGCTCGCATCACGGTCATTCACCACGCCATCCAGGTTTATATCTGCCACACATGCGACCATAATGGTATACCGAGTATTTCCGTAAGCCCCTAAATCTATCGCTTTATTGCCCGCTATGAGTTGTACTTCCTCCGATTTATCTGATGCGGGATCGCCGGCATCCAATGCTACACTGGGAGAGCGCATGTTTTCTGCGGCCATTTTAAGAGTAAAATTACCATTGACCGGATCTACAAAGCCCGGCGAAGCAAAAATAGTCCCCTTATTAGCAAGCGTCACAGGCGATAATTTACCGAGAATACAGTTATATTCGATTGCGGGAGTATCGCCTGTTGAATTAATAGCATTTAACGCGGTATCGCTCATGGACAGGATATTATCCATTAATTTATATTGGCTGTTTTGAGAATAAACACATGCCGTCTCTTCCGGAGACGTTGCACCTTCTTTGGCCTCAATCCGCAGCGTGCAGTTTTTGATTACCACGTTCTGGGCATTGTGTAAATAAATTCCTTTATCATACTGGTCATGGTTTCCGCAATGTACTATTACATTCGTGACCGTCACGTTGTTCGATCCTATGTCCATACCGACAGCAGAGTCTGTGGATCTGAGATTTTTTATCGTTAATTTGCTTATTCCGACATTATTAGCCGCCGTAACCTTCCCCTGTATCACAGCAACGCCGATTGCGGCATAAGCACCATTTAGATCTGTGTAAGCGAAATAATATAAATCTCCGGTGGACGTCAATACTTTAATTGCGCCTGCGGGCGGTATGACTTTGCCGATATTATTGCGGATAATAAGCATATCTGTCGCATTCACCAGGCGATCTCTGTTGAGGTCCTGCGGATTGGTCGGAGTCGGAGGTGCGTTAAGCGGGCCGACAAGAACAAGAGGAGGAACTTTGCTATCGTCGGCACTTACTACACCGTCTCCGTTGATATCGCAATTGGGTATTACAAATGTAATTAATCCGCCCGACCACGATGTAATTACAACGTCAACGCCGCCAACGAGTTCAATAGTTCCCTTAGTAGTACCAAAGCCCGAACCTCTGATTGTCACAAGATGCCCCTGAGGCACATCTTCAGCGGTCTCAACACGTCCCGACGGAGTCAGCGCCTCTCCGATAAGGCTGACTTCATCCTTCATGAGAATATCGCCCTGATCGTAGACTCCCTGTTTAATAAATACGGAATCTCCGGGCGAGGCATTGTTAATGGCATCCTGAATAGAAGCATAATCCGTCGGTACGGTAATGGTAGCTGCACATGCATTGCTGCAGGACAAAAGAAAAGAAATCACCGCTGCGCTAATAACAAAAATCATAGCTACGGCTGCTTTTGTTTTAATCGATCTATTTGGCGTTAGCGTTAACATGGCATGCCCCCTGTTTTTGGTATATATACGTCCTTTTTAAACCGCATAAATAACCTAATATAACATATCTCTTATACCACTATAAGGATACCATAATATCAGGGTGTTGTCAATGGGCCAATTCTAGCTTTTTTATATTTAACAAAATCTGCTTAAAAGGTGCCCGCTACTCTCCGGAATTAATAATAACATTTCCGGCATTGTCCATATCCACATAATTGCCGTCAGGATATGATACAACGGTACGCAGACGCATACCCGTCTCTGGCAAACCAAGCAGTCTGAACAACTCTTCGGATAATATAGTCAATGCCAGCTGTTCAAGATCCTGTTTAATATAACCCCTGCGCGAACGCGTAATATTTATACCTTTGATCTCATAGCCTTTATCAATGAGTGAATTTACTATACCGCGCACCCGCGCTCGTATACGATCTTCCGTAAGTTCGTCAGCGGAGTACGATTCCGATATGAGGTAATCAAGATCAATTGTCACTATAACCGGTTTATCCGAAGCGGGAAGCTGTGACGGATCTGTTATCTCATTATCGACATAAGGCGACGTGACTGCACAATATGATGCAGCGTCATGTACCCAACAGTACTGCCCTATCAGCGGCTCCCGGTCAAATCCCTCTTTCGAATATGTAACCCATGTAGCGGCGTCAAGATCCATGGGCTCGGTCGGCGCGTCATTATGAAAATCGAAGTTTATCAGAGTATAGTCACTTACCCATTCTCCGGAGTCAACTTTACTTTCTATCCAATAATATACCGCATCATGTTTCGATGAATCCATAAAGGCTATGTTTTTGTTTTCAAAACCTTTTATATATTTCTCATATACACAGATCTTAATAAGTTCACCTTCAGTGTTATATATACCAACCCCTACGGTGCTATCAGGGATTTTTTTAACCCTCAGACTGTTTCCGTCGGTAAGGGCATCAAGTATTTCGGGTGTGACATTTAACTCATAGCTGGCGTACACCTCTTCCCTCAAGGCCTGGAACGGCCCTATTGCAGAAAACAGGCCTTCGAAACTGTACGTAACGGGATCTGAGCCCGGGTTAACAATATCAACCCACACGTCCAGCTCAAGACACTCTATAAGGGCAGATAGCATCTCATCCTCACCCGGACCGAACGTATAGGCGCCATCTGAATTGTCTATCATTTCGAGTCTTGCTAAGTTTCCCCGCACTTCTTTTAAGATGTTTGCCTTCTGTCGGATAGTAAGATCGTTCATATCGTTAACATCCGGATACATATTAAAGATATTCTTAAGCGCCATGAGTACAGGCTGGCCGACTTGAATAATATCGGTCGTATGGCTCTCCAGATACTCAATGGATGCTTTTATATTGGAGTACTGATTCGTCCATGTAAGGCTTGCGGTATCGTAATCTCTTGTAAATGTAAAGTCGAAATCTATATGGTCGTATTCTTCACTGAAGACCGTAAGATCCGTTCCGCGCGCCAGCAGGATAAGGCCGCTCCCGACGGAGAATCCCTTGCGTCCGGTTCTCCATTCGGGTTCATGCCTTATATCGAGCACAGAACAAATGGCATCCATCGTATTCTGTGAGATATAGTAAACCCCGCCTCCCATGAGCGTATCGCCTGAGAAGCCTATGCCGTCTAGTCCGGCTATCGCATCGCCTATACGGGTGCTATTAGGCTCGCTTTTGGCGAGCTCGTCTTCTATAAATTGTATCAGGGATGCCGGCTCACTTTCATCCCATAGTTTCTGGCGAATTGTAACGTCCCAGCCGTAATGTGTGCCATTCAGAACAGGATATATTACATCTCTCCATTCTTCCATGGCAGGTGAGCACAATTCTTCGTCTTTGGTGAAGTAAGGGCCGTCTTTCTCGAGATATTCTTCAGGGCTGCGCACGATGTTCAATAAAGAGTGGTCGTCAGTAATGGTGTACCCGCCGACTTTGAGAGCGCTTCCTATGCGCGGCATAAACAAAGAATATGCATTCACAATCGTCATTCCGGCCCGCTGGTAATATATATCGATGCCCCGGTCTAAAATAGCATTGAGTTCAGAGGGATATTGTTCGGGCTCTGTAATATCGGCTTCAATAAATGTTACGCAGTATTCTTTCATTTCTCCGGAACCCGGATAAGTCCACATAAATCTTATCTTTGCCGAGCCGAGAGGGGTTATCTCCACAACTATATCTTCCTTCTTTAAGCCCATACTTTTTAGTTTTGTAATGATCCTTATCTCTATATTATTAAGCGTCTCGTATAAATCATATCCACGGTTTCCGGCGTACCGCGTATATGTGGTAATGTCAAGTGCGTCCCATTGATACTCAAGAACATTTGCTAACGTTACAGGATTTACCTCTTTTTCATCCACAAAATACATCTCTGTAGTGTCGGTCGAGAGGAGGCAATTAAGTATGTCGGCGCCCGAGCCGCTGTAAAGGGCGACTTTGCCTGCTTCGTGAGTCGGATTTACGACATTACATACGGCCATATCATGAGCAACATAAGCTGGATGAATAAATGGATAATGCAGACTGGAATATTCCGTGTAGTGTCCGGCAACAAAATCGGCAACATCTTCCCCGAGGGATGCTGAGGGAATATTCCTGGCGGCGACGTCAAGGATTTCGTCCGTTACTATACCGTTTAAACCGAAGCGGTTGTTAAGAAGGGTTTCTATGCGGTTTCGTATGTAGGGATTATACCAGATAGCTATTCTATATATTGCACATTCAGCTACAGTCGCCTCTACTTCTTCCGTA
>JAQUMG010000135.1 GCA_028718265.1 Candidatus Omnitrophota bacterium | reverse complement strand
GTCTATACTGCCGGCTTTATCGAGTTTCCCGGCGATCTCTTTGTATTCTTCTTTGCTTCCGCCGGCTATACTGACAATGACGGGAATCTTAAATTTGGCCATAACCGGCAATTTTTCTTTTAAAAACCTGTCCACGCCCGGATTTTCGAGCCCGATGGAATTAAGCATGCCTGACGGGGTTTCCGCGATTCTCGGCGGTTTATTCCCGACCCTTGCATTAAGCGTTATTGTCTTACTCACTATAGCGCCCAGATCCTTTATGTCGGTCAGGCCCGAGAATTCTTCGCCGTAGCCGAAAGTACCGGACCCCACCGTTACCGGACTTTTCATCTCTATGTTACCGATTTTTACTTTAAGATTAGGTTTCATTTTTTACTCGCAAATAACGTCGCACAGATTAAATACCGGGCCGTCTTTGCATACGCGCTTATAACCTGCCTGCGTATCTACGACGCACCCTAGACACGCTCCTAAACCGCACGCCATTTTCTCTTCGAGCGATGCCTGTGACTCGAGGCTGCATCCTTCCATAAAGGCGCAAAGCGCTTTTATCATCGGCATAGGGCCGGCCGTATAAATGCAGACCTCGCTCCATTTATATTTTCTGGACGCGATTATCTCTTTCGCAAGGTCCGTAGCAAGGCTTTTTTTGCCTACGCTGCCGTCTTCGGTGGCTATATGCACTTCTACGCCGAGTTTCTTAAATTCATTTTCGCAAAGGATGTGCTGTCCCGTCTTTGCGCCCAGTACAATTATCTTTTTCGCCGCTCTGTTGTTTTCTGCCAGCTCTTCCGCCAACGCCATAAGCGGCGCTACGCCCATTCCGCCGGCGACCAGCAGTTTCACCGATTTGTTGTTTTTGGATATTTTAAACCCGTTGCCCAGCGGGCCTATCATGTCGATTGTGTCGCCCGATTTCTTCCCGGACAAAATCGTTGTGCCCCTGCCTACTACATTATACATTATCTCGACACTTTTTTTACCTATTTTATGTATACTGATAGGCCTTCTCAAAAGCGGATCTTTTGAGCTGCCGCATCGAATATGCAGAAATTGCCCTGCTCTGGCCTGCTTAGCGACGGCCGGCGCTTCGATAGCCATTCTGAAGCATCCTTTTTTCGGCTCTTTCTGCGATATTACTTTTGCTATTATGTGTTTTGCCATGTTTTTCAGAAGAATGTAAGTTGTTTGTCTTCTTTGCGGTCACCCTCGGCGAATATCTCGATCGTGCCGTACACGCCGTCGTAGCCGGGGAGGACGCGCACCCTGCCTTCTCTCACATTTATTATGCCGCTCGCTATTTTGGGCGGGCATTTTTCGAGAATCTCCTCTTTCGACATATAAAGGAGTATCTCAAACTCACTGCCGAGTCTCTGTATCAATGAATGGTACTCTCTTGCGGCTCCTATGGATTCTTTGCCGACCCCCATTGAGTCCGCTATTATTTCAACCAGCGGCACAAGATTTCTATACCCCGGGGCATTCTCCAATACAAAACTTTCGGGCCTGTCGGCAAGACGCTCTACCCGGTTCATCACGCCGATGGTCAGTTTTTTACCGCAGTGAGGACATCTATAATTTACATTTTTAGCTTCTTTCGGCGAAAGGCGTGCTTCGCAGTTCCTATGGCCGTCCCAGTGGTACTTGCCCTCTTCGGGGAAAAATTCTACCGTGTATGAAAATCTCTCTTTGTCTTTTTTTTCTAATATCCCTTTTAATTCTTTATATCCGGTTTTCTCTCTGAAAACATTGGCTTCTCGGCCGATCTTGGACGGCGAATGCGCGTCGGAATTAGAGACCAGGGTATATTTATCCAAAGCGGACAGCCGCCAGTTCATCGGCGGGTCGCTCGAGAGCCCTGTCTCAAGCGCTGTCAGAGACGCGGTTTCGTCCTCAAAGCATTCCGTGATACTGTCGAATCCTGAGTTCGAGCCGAATAAGCTGAAATGCGGTGTCCATATGTGCGCGGGGATAATCATTATATCTCTGCTTATCTTCCGCAATGCCTTCGCCATCTTGTCGCATTCGATACTCAATATGGGCCGTCCGTCGGACTCCAGCGTCCCGTATTCGGACAGCATCTTACTTATTTCATCCGCCACGGCGAAAGACGGTGCTATTATTATGTTATGTATCTTTCGCACTTTTCCGTTTTTGAAATATATATTGGATACTTCCGTCGAAAGTACATAATCAACACCGTTATGTTCATATACGCCGTATTCTTTTTCCGCGAGTTTTTCTCTTAATTCCCTGAGCCACGCCGGGTGGGTAAAATCGCCCGTTCCCAGCATATTTATGCCCTTTATCTTCGCCCACTTGCTCAGGTTTTCAATATCCATGTCCGGGCTTGTGGCGCGCGAGTATTTTGAGTGGATGTGCAGATCAGCGATGTACGGCATAAATGCCTCTATTTCATTACAGGATTCCCGCCTACAAAAACTATTTTTGCCCTTCCTTTTAATTCCCAATCTATAAAAGGCGAGTTCCTTGATCTGGATTCTATTGTATCTTTTTTATATATATACTTCTCGTCAGGATCAATAACGACGATATTTGCTGTGCCGCCTTCCTTAAGCGCCCCCCTGTCTATGCCTAATATCCTGCTCGGATTCACCGACATTTTAAGAATCAGTTCGTTCCAGGAAAGTACTTTTTTGTCTACAAGTTCCATGACCGCCAGGCTCAGGGCTGTTTCGAGACCTATGATACCGAACGGCGCGAAATCAAACTCAACATCTTTTTCAGAGTCCGTATGCGGCGCGTGGTCAGTCGCTATCACGTCTATGGTACCGTCTTTAAGGCCCTCTTTTATGGCGATAACGTCTTCTTTCGTACGAAGCGGCGGATTCATCTTTGTGTTGGTATCATAAGTAACGCAGCAGTCTTCGGTAAGAGCAAAGTAATGAGGTGCTGTTTCTGCCGTCACTTTTATTCCTTTTTTCTTGGCCCTGCGTATTATTTCAACGGATTCTCTGCAGCTGACATGCGCGATATGTATACGAGCGGACATCTTTGTTGCCAGAGCGACATCGCGTTTCACTCTTTCGTATTCCGACTCCGCGGGCATGCCGCGCAATCCCATTTTCGTAGCTATGAAACCCTGATTCATAACGCCGCGGCCGGAAAGCCGCAAATCTTCGCAATGATCTATCAGGAGAAGATGTGTTTTTTTCGCCTCTTTAAGCGCATCGCACATCAATTTTTCATTGTCCACCGACGAGCCATCGTCCGATACCGCTATTATCCCTTCTTTCTTCATCGCCTTAAAATCAGTAAGTTTCCTGCCGAACCGGTTTTCCGTTATTGCGCCTACTATTAACACCTCCGACAGCGCGTCCCTTTTTATTATATCTTTTAACAGCCTGACTACCTTTGCGTCATCGATCGGCGGCTCGGTATTGGACATACATGCTATTGTCGTAAAACCGCCCTTAACGGCAGCACGGGTGCCAGTAGCTACTGTCTCCTTATCCTCCCTGCCCGGCTCTCTCAGGTGTGTATGCATATCGACAAGACCTGCCGCGACGATTTTACCTGCGGCGTCTATGGTTTCATCTGCTTTGACATCTATTTTTTTGCCGATTCTATCGATCTTCCCGTCCGAAACCAGAATATCGAGGGAATCATCGATTGAATTGGCGGGGTCAATGACCCGTCCGTTTTTTATCAGATACTTCACCTCTGGATCTCCTTCGCGTGTGCAACAAGGTAGAGCACGGCCATTCTTACGGCAATACCGTTCGTCACCTGCTCCAGTATGACTGAATGCGCGCCGTCGGCAACTTCACTGGATATCTCGATACCTCTGTTTATGGGGCCGGGATGCATGACCACTATTCCTTTGGCTTTCCTACATTTGGCTAGTCTTTCCTTAGTGATGCCGTATTGTCTGAAATATTCTATTTTCGACGGAAAGGCCACTCCCTCATCCCGCTCAAACTGCATCCTTAACACGTTTATCGCATCGGCGTCTTTCAGCGCCTCGTCCACATCGTCGGTAACATTCACGTTCATCTTTTCTATGCCTTCCGGGATCAAAAGCGGCGGGGCGCAGACGGTTACTTTTGCGCCTAGTTTTGTCAGCCCCCATATATTCGATCTCGCAACGCGGGAATGGGCGATGTCGCCTATTATGCTGACATTGAGTCCTTCGATCCTGCCGAATTTCTCTTTCAGCGTAAACATATCGAGAAGCGCCTGCGTCGGGTGCTCATGCCATCCGTCGCCGGCGTTTACGACGCTTGATTTTACCGCCTGCGCTAAAATATTCGGCGCGCCGGAACAGTTATGCCTGACGACTATTATATCTATTTTGAGGGCCTCTATATTCCTGCCCGTATCTATCAAAGTTTCGCCCTTAGTAACGCTGGACGATTCTGTCGCGATATTTATAACATCGGCGGATAATCTTTTTGCGGCCAGCTCAAAAGACGTACGCGTCCTGGTCGAGGGCTCATAGAAAAGGTTAACAACTGTCTTCCCGCGCAGGGCCGGGACCTTCTTTATCTGGCGGGTTGTGACTTCTTTAAAGCTTGCTGCGGTATATAAAATAAGATCTATCTCTTCTTTTGAAAGATACTCTAATGCCAGAAGGTCTTTTTTCGTCCATACTGTCTTTTTATCTGTGTTATTTACCATGCGCTGTTAGTCTTTCTCGCATATGACAACTTCGTCTTTTCCGTCGGATTCCTCAAGTTTCACTTCAATGTCTTCTTTTAAAGAGGTCGGAACGTTTTTCCCGACGTAATCCGCCCTGACGGGAAGCTCTCTGTGGCCCCTGTCAATCAATACGGCCAGCTGAATCTGGCTGGGCCTGCCGAAATCTATTAACGCGTCCAGGGCGCACCTTATGGTCCTGCCCGTATACAACACATCGTCAACTAATATTATTCTTTTGTCGTCTATATTGAAATTTATCTCTGTCGCGTGAACCAGAGGTTGCTCTGAAATCTTGGTCAGATCATCTCTGTATAAAGTAATATCAAGCGCACCCATGGGGACGTTCTCTCCGCTTATTTCTTTAATCTTATGTGCTATGCGGCCGGCCAGATACTCCCCTCTTTTCCTGATACCTACTATGGCAAGCTCCCTTATATCTTTATTCTTCTCCAGGATTTCGTGCGAAATCCTCACAAGGGTCCTGTCTATAGCATCTTTATCCATTATTTGCGCTTTTTCTTTAAATGCCATATTAGTTCCTATCGCGGGCACAAAAAAACCTGT
>JAQUMG010000134.1 GCA_028718265.1 Candidatus Omnitrophota bacterium | reverse complement strand
TGAGCATCGAATGTCTGCTCAAAAGCAAGGATATCATGATAACTATTGTCAACATGGGCTGCACTGCCAAGTACCGGAATACCGATCATTCCCGAATACACCCAGAGATATTCTGAGCATGGCGGGGTATTGAGCAGTAAAGCGCGCTCTCCATCATATTTCTTTACGAGACCGGCAAGAAAAATCTCATAATCCGCCCTGGGATCGGCTTTTCTCGCGAAACGGTAAACTACGGATGAATACGCCGTCCGGATTTGCTCCAACTTTATCGGCCGAAAAACTCCGGCCTCTTTCTGGTACAGAAAAGTAATTGCCTCATTTTTAGTAAAAAGGGCATTCCCCAGCGCCATAGAAACGGCGATGATCCCGGATACTACCATAATATTTAACCCTATGATCCTGCGCCGCCCCGAGATCATGCTCTCTTTTTCTGAAAATCGATTCTTTCTGGCATCGTTAAGGTTAGTTATTGCCATGCACAGCATAATGCCGCCCGCAGCTACAATCATACTGTGCATAAAAGTAATGATGGAAAAAAGCATAAAGCTATGGTAAAGGATAACAACCTGGTTTGCTACTATATAAAACACTCCTATAGTAACAAGACTGAACCAATAAAAATCATTTTTCGTACGTCTAAATAACGCCGCAGCGAAAGGAACGGAAAAAATAAAGTAAAAAAACAGAGGCGAAAGTTTTTTCAATGCTTTACCGATAGGCATAAAACAATAATAAGTCGCATTGATATGAGTAAACGGAGGGAATAAAAAAGTAACATCGGAGAGCAACGATGTTTCGGCCGAACAGGATCTTCCCCCATGAATAAATTTCATCAAAGGCGCTACATTTCCAAGGAGAATACCCACACCGATAAATAATGCGAAAAACATTATTAAATACAAACCGGATTTGACAAGAGACCTGCTATCCTGCTTTTGGACGATGAAATATACAAGTTCTCTTATCGTGAAATACAGCATGAAGCAACCTAAAAATATATATCCTAACGCATCATCATTCAATATAATTACATTTATTCCGAAAACTACGAACATCAGATTCCTGAATATCGGTTTTCTGAAATAGTTGATTACAAAATAGAAAGAAAGGAAGGCAAAAAGCCATACGCACATCCTTCCGGTCATCAAACAAGGGACGAGAGAGGGAATATTGAAAAAACCCTCCCGGTTAAAATCCCCCATAAAAAATAAAACTGTGCCAAAAATGGCGCATAGGACACTGCCCGTCCCCTTAAGAATAACGGCAAATAAAACAAAGACAGTAAATAGGATAAAAAACAAAGTAAGTATGTAATGCATGTCCATTGCAAATATATTCGGAAGAAACGTATTATAGAATGCGTGAGTAACCGTATAAAATATATGTACCGGCCTTCCTCCGAATGGCGATGCAGGCCACGTCAGCGGCCATATATTGTTCCGGAGCATCGCGGTGTACGGTTTTATGAAATTTTCGTGCCCGACACTCCCGTATACAACGCGCAGCGTAAAGAAAAGCCATATTAGAAGGGTAATTATTGAAGCGGAAAGAATTTTTACGCCATTTTGCTGCGCATAAGATTCTTTTATCTTAAAGGCAGGAGATGCGATAATTCTGGTAAAATAATATAAAACCATGATAAAAGCTGACCCAAACGAAACCCATACGGCATTTGCAAAACCAAAAAAGGAAGCGGAAATGATAATAAAGCATACGGCAAATGATAAACCGAGAGGAAACGAAATAATATTTCTTATGAAATGGTCTTCTTCCTTTAGCGCAAACGCAAAAATAGCCCTGCCCAGATAATATAGAAGTAAAAATAACGCCAGAAATGTAGTAAAATTAATCAGCACGCTCCCTCCTATTTAATAACCCGGCAGCAAACCCCTCCGCTACATTTACTGAAGTATCGATTACCGTGCTTTCAGGGTAACTCTGCGCTGCGGTAACAAGAAAACAGCCTTTGAATATCGTTTCTCTTTTTGGAATATATTTCGGATAATTGATACTGTGAAATGCCTCTACATTTTTCCTCTTACTCAGCCCATAACCGGAAATCCACGACTCCCTGAATTCGGGGTTAATCTTCTTTAAATACGGCAAATAATCCGCAAGTATTTCATCTTTTTCTTTCGTAAATAAACCATCATCGTTAAAAATATACCTGGAGATATAAAAAATTGCGTGACCGTCAAACGCATTTTCGGGATAAATATGGCTTAATCCGATAACGCCGGTAAACGGCACTGTATTATCCTGAATATTCAGCATGTAAAAAGGCGTAAGCGGTTTCGATAATTTCAAAACCAGGCAGACATTATCTAAATACTGGATATGCTTCAGGCTGTTTTTATAACTTTGATAAGTTTCAGGAATAAGTTTTTCAAATTCCGGGATCGGCACGGTAAAAACAGTATTACCCGCTTCTAATATTTGGCCGTCATCAAGACTCACTCCGACGGCCTCTCCGCCATTAATTAAAAGCCTTTTCGCGCCGTTTCCTTTGATAATTCTTACGCCTTTTGAACCCAAAATATTTTCCAATCGATCGATAAGCGTCTTGGGCGTTCCCGTGATATGCGCCATCCTCTGCGAAAAATCCGCTTTTCTTGAAGAAGATATGCGGGCTATTCTTGCCAACATGTCAACAGCGGCCATCCTATCCAGATTATCGCCGAACTTTGATCTTATGATGGGCTGCCGTATATTCCTGAAATTCTGTTCACCCCCGATAGAAATCAGCCAGTCAGAGGCCGATAAAGATTCGATAGACCGCCAGTCTTTATAAAAACGGCAATATAATATAGTATAGGCAAGCCTTAGCTTATTGAAAAGCGACAGATCGGGATAGAATAAAAATTCTCTCGGCGTATTAATAGGATGCGACGTCTTTCCGTTGAAAATACCCATACGGACCGTGGTGAAACCATAGCCGCCGCGAAGACCCAGCTCGTCCATGAAACGGAATATCTTTTCATCCTGCGCCATTATAACATGATAGAATCTGGTAACGACTGTTTTGTCTACGGTAAACCATGAACACGCTCCGCCAAGTTCGTCATCTTTTTCGACTACTGTAATATTTTTTACTCCTCCCCTGGATAAGAAATAAGCGATGCTTAATCCGAGTAAGCCGCCGCCGACTATTACAATATCGTTATTCTGATTTTTTTTCATTCCGAAATACTCCAAGCACGATAAGATTCGCATGAATACAGCTTATTTTAAAAGGGAAGTACTCTATACTCTGTTTCGCAAATTCTGCGCACAGAACATCCAAAACTCTTTTTGCCCCATTGCAATGTTCGATTTTAGCTACCTTTTCATAATCAAAGCCGTATTTTTTATTAATAAGCGGTGCGGTAATGAATTTACGCACGCTGTTATACAGGATGCCTCCTTCAGCAGGCAGTCCTGCTAAAAGCTGCCCTCCATCGACCAGGACTCTTTTTATTTCTTTTATCGCATCTTCCAGATAAAGAACATGCTCTAACGAATAAATCGCATATATTGTGTGAAAACTATTATCGAAAAAAGGCAGCTTTTCCATGCGTCCTCTTATAAAAAGTGAAGTATTGTTCGCGCTGGATGCGATTTTGAGGTTATCGAAATTAAAATCAAATCCTACACTGCGCTTTTTATCGTCGATAAAATCAAAATGTCTTCCGGATCCGCACCCCAGATCAAGCCGCCACCCGTTATCGACCGTACGTGACTCAAGAAATGTATGCCCGTAATCCTGGATCTTCTTCATAACGGATCCCTTGCGATAACTCTCTAATAATAAATCAGAACTTACTTCAAGCCATCTTCTGTAATCAGGATCCGCGTGCGGCGCTTTCGATTCTATGCCGGAAGTGGTAAAATCTATAATTCCGCTCCCTGCCGGAAACCTATGCCCTGCTTTACAAATAAATGAATCATTATCTATGTGCACATTATCTCTGCACAAAGGGCACATCAGAAAATCAGGATAATTTTTTATAGATATCAATCTATATCTTCCTTCCGCCTAAACCCGTTTTAATATAAAAGGGCTCTAAGTCGCCCATCCCTTCGGAACCAAACCACGCCTTTAGCTCATCCGGCGTATAGTGAAACTGATACTTCGGAGAATACCAATCGTAGATAACCTGTGCGCACTGCCGCCAGCTTGCCGTTTTAAGGGAAGTATTACTGTATGTTTTTACAAAAGATAAAAGAGGTACGGGTATGAAGCATAAATAGTATAAAACGCGGGAAGGCAGCCTCGTCAGGAATGACCGCAAAAATTTCTGGCTCGACTCCCACAAAACACTCTGTTTAGGATAAACCCATATAAAAATTACCCCTCCCTTTTTGAGAGATGATACAAGGTTGCTGAAAGTTTTTTGAGGGTGCGCCGTATGGTGGATTACGCCTGAACAGAAAATATAGTCAAAACTTTCCTTCTTCAGCGGCAACCTGGTCAGGTCTCCCATTACGGTATGCACAAAACCGTCTGATTCGTTAAATTTTTTTGCAATACCTATTCCGCTCCCAAAATCTATTCCGATTGCTTCGGCCCCAAGACAGGAAAATGACTTCAGAAACCTGCCGTGCCCGCAGCCCGCATCTAATACCAGCTTTCCTTTAAAATAATCCGGCGATAACAGACTATGGCCGCGAAGGATAAACTGCGTATTCTCTTCATGTTCGCGCCCGAATATTTTTTTCTCATGGCCCCATGCCTGCCATTGAAATTCAAATTTCTTCCTTACCTGGTCCGCCCCTTTATCCCGTTCGTTCCCGGATAACAATTGCGGAATAGACTCTTTAACCGGATATGTCTTTCCGCATTTAGTGCAGCAGAGGGTACCTTCAACTATCTCTTTTTGAAAACACGCGAAACAATCAAAATTCTTTCTTTCCGCAATAGGCACGGAATATAGTCCGCAAAATGAACTACAGTGCGGGTTTCTGACGGCATTTTTATCCACAATAGATTTTACCGGCGAAATTATTTCTCCCTTTAGCGCCAGATTTGCGCCGCAGCAACTGCATGCCAAAACATCCAATAATCGGTATTTCATATCCCTCTTCCCGTTAAACCATCAGTCCCGCACGCTAAGATGGTAACTTTTAAATGCCTTCCCGCATAAACCTTTTATCGAAGAAAATCCCTTAAGATATCTTAAGATGTCGTCGATAGTCCTTATTTTCCTGAAGATTTTCCATATATATTTAGGAGAAAGATAAAATGCCCTGAAAGCGTAT
>JAQUMG010000133.1 GCA_028718265.1 Candidatus Omnitrophota bacterium | reverse complement strand
CCGCATGCAATAATGGCAAAACATTTTCCCGCCATGACCATGTCTATACTGGAGACTAACTTTGCTGATAGAGAATTGTTATTTCATCTTTTATTGTTTGGCATAAGAAAAACAGAAGCCTTTTTTGGTGATTCGGGCCTGCCGCCATTTCATCTTCCTGCATTCGTATTTCTTTTGACCGTGCTATCAGCTTTTATCTGGTCAGCCCGCCGTCTAGGCGGCCGGGATATAATTATATTTAGCCTATTACTGATAACGATCTCACCATTATTTTCAGTGCGCATCTTAACACTTCGTCCGTACACTTTTGCTATTGCATTGATGTTAATAGCGACGGGTGCGCTCTTAAAGATAAAAACATCCCGGCAAATTTGGCAGGCCATAGTTTTGGGAATAGTTTTTGCCTGGTCGTATTCGAATCCGCATTTTGTTTTGGTTCCCGCAATCGCAGCCGCGGCCATCCAGGTATCGAAACGGAATTACCGGACGGCAGTCTATTTGCCCCTGGCGGCACTAGCAGGAATTCTCATAGGGTATATAATCCACCCGCAGTTCCCAAATACTTTCATTATTTGGAAAATGCAATGTATAGACGTCGTTCGGCAGGTTTTTATTAAAAATTCTCCCCTGATTCTCGGTACGGAGGCATATGCCCCTAGCAATAGCGAATGGCCATATATCTTTGGTGTTATACTGCTTTTTCTAATAAACTGCTGCACTGCTTTATGGTTAATATTATATAAGGGGCGCAAACCAAGCCGGCAGACCATAGCCATAATAAGTATGAGTTTTGCCGCTTTGGTGATATTCTTTTTTACTATACGTGCAATTGAATATGCATGTCCTCTGACTGTCCTAGCTTCAGTTTTATTATGGGGCGATGTAAAGCGCGTGGTTTCTGCTCAAGGACGTAAATTGCTATTATGTATAGGTATCTTCGTACTTATAGTAAGCATATTAGTTACTGTTCCTATAATAAAGAGAGATTTGAAGGCATGGGAAAAAGCGCCTTTCCTGGACTTTGCCGGGTGGGCAAAGAAATCAGATTTGAAAGTCGGCACAATTATCGGGAATGTCAATTGGAGTGATTTCCCACAGCTTTTTTTTGCTGTGCCACAGTTTCGGTATCTTACGGGGCAAGATCCCACGTTTGCCTATAACCGCTTCCCGGAACGCACAATAGCTTTAGAGCGGTTCCGCACCGGCGAGCAGTTGCTACCTCCGGAAGAGCTTGAGAAGGTCGTCGGCACTCGAATCATATTTGTATCCAAATATATGCCGCAACTATCCAAGGATATGTATGATATGGGATACCGGATAGCATATCAAGGAATTGACGGATGGGTGTTTTATATCGGTAAGTAGAAACGTTTTCTATTCCCCCTAGGGACAGCGCTTGGTTTTATGCAATAGCACAAAAGGCATAAAAATGGGCGCTGTCCCTGTTTTATGATAAATTATGCTGGGGTATTGACAGGGTAAGAATACTGAGGTATACTTTGTTATAAGTAAGAGTAAGTAAGTTCATATCAGGGGGTTATTATGGCGCAACTGATGAGCATAGAAGAGCTGGCTGATTATCTTAAACTGGAAAAGCAGACGATCTACAACTGGCTTCACGAAAAGAAAATCAGCGGTATAAAGGTAGGCCATGTCTGGCGGTTCGACAGAAGCTCGATAGACAAATGGCTTAAGTCGCAGACTGTAAATGCCGTGCCCGTGAATAAGAGCAGATCCGCTGCCAAGAGTTTTCGAAACAGCAAGAAAAGCTAATATAAAATAGAGACGAGATATTGGCATGTTGAACTTTGGAAACAAAAGATATTTCGGGTTAGACATAGGCGAGAGCGCCATAAAGCTTATGGAAGTCAAAAAGACGCACGATGGTTACCATCTCGTCAAAGGCCATCTTGTCGAACTTAATATAGACCCCACGCTCGATGATACGGAAAAACGAAACAGTATCATAAAAGCAAAGCTGAAAAACCTGTTTGCCGACGAACAGATAAAGTCCGGCGTTGTCGCGCTCTCCGTTCCAAGCCAGTCCGTTTTTATCCGATTTTTAAAAATCCCCAAGATAGCCAAAAATAAAATAGAGCAGATAATCCAGTATGAAGCGCAGCTGCAGGTCCCGTTTCCTATCAATGAAGTAATATGGAGCTACGGCGTGTTTGAGGCATACGACAGCCCGGAAACCGACGTTATACTGGTCGCGGTGAAAAGGGACATAGTGGAAGATAATCTCAAACTACTTGCGAATACATCGCTTGAGCCGGATTTTGTGGAAGTGTCGTATTTTTCTATTTTTAATGCCGTCGATTTTCTCGGGGATGTCAAAGACAAGCTTATCCTTGACGTGGGGGCAAAAAATACGAACATCATCATTATCGAAGAACATAAGATGTGGACGAGAAGCATACTGATAGGCGGAAATGATCTTACCAAGGCGATCGCGTCTCATCTTAAAATAACTTTTAATGAAGCGGAACAGATGAAGCGCAGAGAAGGCATAATAGCGATGACTCCGGAGGAGCGCACCGGATCGACATATGCCGCCGAGATATCCGACGCCATAAACCCCGTTTTGGTCGAGATCCTGGCGGACATATCAAAATCGATAGGTTATTATAAGTCGCAGTTCGGCGAGACGAAAGTATTAAAGGAAGTCCTGCTTACGGGCGGTGCCTCAAAGATCAAAAATATGGATCGGTTTATTCATGAAAACCTCGATATTCCTACAAGGCCGATGAACATCTTTGAAAACATAAAGAGCGACGTTGATTTCAATCTGACCGAAGATTTTATGAGGAGGATGGACGCCAGCATAGGACTTGCCCTGAAGACAATCATGCCGCTTCACACAACGACGAACCTCCTTCCCAAGGAGATAATAAAATCGAAAGAGTTCGAAAAGAAGAGATGGTATATTTTCGGCTCGTTGATTGTATTGATATGCATTTTTGCGACTTTAGCGAATTTTGCCATGTGGTCCAACCAGAAAAAATCCAAAGGCCTTTCGAAGACATCCGCGCTCATAAACAGATACACCAGCTTCAGCAGGCAGATCGAAGGCCTCCAAGCCGAGATAGGCGGCCTGAAAAGCCAGCTCGAATTCATAAAAAGCGTTTCTGCCAAGCGGGAAGAGGGAATTAAGTATCTCACGGAAATGGTTAACCTTCTGCCGAGCAACCTGTGGCTCACAGAAATAATCCAGGACGGCGCTGATCTTACCATTAACGGCAAGACCAAAGAAACATTCGAAAATATAAATACATTCAAGGAAATGCTCACGAAGTCCGGTTATTTCACGGCAGTACGGGTGGAGTCCGCAAACGTCCTAAAGGACAATGAATCTACCGAAGACATAAGAGCCTTTACCATAAAGATGAAGATGGTAACGCAATAGAATCATGGAAAGGGAAAAGTGCTGCTAATCAAACGGAATCTGTTCTCAATACTAGTTATACTCGCACTCCTGGCGGTGGCCATATTCTTTGCCGTTTTATTCGGCATTTATCTCGCTAAAGACATGAAGATAAGCGGCGAGATAACGGCTAAAAGCGCGAAGATAGACACGTTTGTCCAGAGAAGCAAGATGTCGCTGACGGAAGATTCTGTTACTTTCCTTGAAGATGAACGAAACAAGCTCAAAAGCGCTTATAGCCGGTTGAAATTGGCGCTTACGTCGCCGATAAGCGATGGTGCATCTCAGGAAAACATTGATTCGCTGCAGTTTAAGGAAAAGCTCATCCAGACGCAGAAAAAATTGAGGGAAGAAGCGAAGGATTTTTCTCTGGCTCTGCCCGCCTCACTCGGATTCACTAAATACGAAACGGAACTTTCGGACCCGGCTGAAATACCATCTTTATTAAAGAGGATGAAAACGCTCGAAGAGCTGGTATACCTGATGACGCTCAGCGGCATTGTCTCGCTCGATGAAATAAATTTTATAGGAGAGGACGTCAAAAAAGCGGAGCCGGCGGCCCGAGCCGCCGCGCCCAGGATGAAAAGGCCGCCTATACTGCCGATGGCGGAAAACTTGCCTCCGGGAGGACCCCTGGAACAGGCAATGCCGATGGAAGAAGAGATGCCGGTGCCGGCGGCCGTCGAAGCGGTAAAAACAAAAACTCCAAAGAGCATAACGATTTCTTTTAAAATAACCTGCACTTATCCGAAATTGGCTGATTTTCTGTATAAGCTGAAGGTTTCACCTTTTATATTTGTAGTAACTGACCTGGATATCACTAAAGCCAAAGATGCCGTCGATAAAGACGTAGTGGCGGAAAGTATGCTTCAGGCATCGTTTTTAGTCAGGGCGGAAATAATAAATTAAATTCCGGTGCACGGGAGACGTATGAAGCTGCCTAATATATCGATACCAGATTTTATGAAAAAAATCACAGATTTTTTGCCCAAGACTAATGTCGAGAAGCTGGCTTTAAAAACTTTTATCATCATATGGATAGTAACACTTTTCGTAACGATATCTTTGCGGGCGGTTAAGGGCAACTATGACAGCATAGAAAAGAGAATATCAGACATGGCAACCAAAATGCGTATATCGCCTTCCGTCAGCCCGGACGAAATAAAAAAATATGAGGCATTGCTTAACCGGATTGAGTATCCGGAGACCGAAAGTGTGTATGCCCAAAAAGTGAAACGCGACCCATTTTCGGCATACACTGAAGAGGTTATCGATGCTACGGCCACGACCGCTGAACACGTTTTTTCACTTCGATCTATCGGACATGTCCCGCTTCCCGTTATGTATAAAGGATACATCGAATTGGCGGATAAGCTAATAGGGCAGGTGAGCTGGAAAGATGCGACCAGGTTCGTCGAACCGGGGACGTCGCTAAATGGATATAAAATCCAGCGGATTACGAAAGAAAAGATTGATGTAATAGACGAGCAGGGCAGGAAAATAAATTTCATATTGAACAAACCGGTGCTAAGCGACAAGCTAAACGCCGTCCTATATGACAGTATTTCGAAAAAAACTTTCACTGTTGAGATGTCTGGCGTGATCGACGACTATAAAGTGATTGACATTCAGCCCGATTATGTTATATTACTTTCGAAGGGTGCACAGATAAAATTAACCAGAGAGTAGATAAAATTTAATCAACGGAGATGCCTATGTACAAAATAAAGAGTCAAAAAAACTTTATAATACTGCTATTTTACGCTGCGCTTATAGTTTTGTTTACTGCCCAATCTAATGCGAGCGCCCTCGATGATGCAAAAAAGGCCGCGAACCTGATGGCTTCCGAAAAGAAGATCGAAA
>JAQUMG010000132.1 GCA_028718265.1 Candidatus Omnitrophota bacterium | reverse complement strand
GTATTCCTGAAGAATTTTTTACTATGTACGCACTTGAGTTTTACGGGAAATTGAACTTTATGAAATCCGGCATACTTTATTCCGACGCTATCAGCACCGTGAGCAAAAAGTATTCGCGGGAGATATTGACGCCGGAATACGGTTACGGCCTGGAGGGATTGTTAAAGACGAGAGAGAATGATCTTTACGGTATTTTAAACGGTGCCGATTACGACAACTGGAGCCCTGAAAAAGATACGCTGATTCCGGTGAATTACGGCCCCGATACGATAGAGAAAAAAACCGAGTGCAAAAAAGCGCTACTTAAACAATATAAGATGAATCTGCCCGTTACGAGCCCGCTTTTAGGATACGTAGGCCGTCTCGCCGAGCAAAAAGGCATAGACCTTATGGCCGATATACTGGAAAAGGTGATAAAATCGGGCGCCGGGTTTGTGCTGCTGGGTACGGGTGATGCGAAATACGAAAAAATATTTTCCGATATCGCGAAAAAGCAGTCCGGAAAAGTGGGAGTCGTGATCGGCTTTGACAATAAGCTGGCGCATCTGATAGAAGCCGGAGTTGATGTTTTTCTTATGCCGTCCAGATACGAGCCGTGCGGCCTTAACCAGATGTACAGCCTGAAATACGGCACTGTTCCCATTGTGAGGGCAACCGGCGGATTAGACGATACCATAATAGACTATTCGTCGGATCCCGTAAAGGGAAACGGCTTTAAATTCAATAACGCGGAATCAGGTGATTTTATGGAAGCGGTAAAAAACGCCGTCAAACTCTTCAAAAATGATAAAAAATGGAAAGAACTGCAGCGCAGGGAAATGGAAGCGGATTTCTCCTGGAAGCGTTCGGCCCGCGAATACATATCGCTTTATAAAAATATGGCAGGCATTAAATAAATGAAAGCCGACTTATTACTGATAATACATTTCCACCAGCCCGTAGGCAATTTTGACAACGTGATCCGGCGCGTCCACGATAAATGTTATAAACCTTTCCTTGATATCGTTTCGCAGTATCCGGGCTTAAAGATAAGCATGCATTTTTCCGGATGCCTTCTTGAGTGGTTCGAAAAAAATACCCCCGGGATATTTAAAACAATAGATAAACTGGTGAAGAGGGGCCAGGTCGAACTTATAGGAGGCGGGTTCTACGAGCCGATACTATCCATCATACCGGTAAAGGACAGGATAGGGCAGATATCTTTGATGCGTCAGTACATTAAATCCCATTTCGGCGTGGAGCCGAAAGGCGCATGGGTCGCCGAAAGAGTCTGGGAGCCGGAGCTTGCTTCAAGCCTCGCTGAAAGCGGTGTTGAATACATAGTCGTCGATGATATGCACTTTTTATACGCGGGCCTTAAAAAAGAAAACACCTTCGGGTATTTCATATCCGAAGATAACGGCTCTGCCGTACTCGCATTCCCTTCCGATAAAGAATTAAGGTACGTTATCCCGTTCAGTGAGCCGGACAAACCCATTTCTTATATGAGGCAGATAGCGGAAAAGAAGGACAATGCAATATTTACATACGGCGATGACGCAGAAAAATTCGGCGAGTGGCCGGGTACCTATAAATGGGTTTACGATGATAAATGGCTGGTGAGATTTCTGGACGTATTGTCCAAAAATGACAGCTGGCTTAAAACACGCACCGTTTCGGAGTGCATAAAAGATAATAAGCCGCTCGGCAGGATATATCTTCCCACGGCTTCATACGAAGAGATGCTGGAGTGGGCGCTTCCGGCGGATGCGTCTATGGAACTGCACGATATCAAGGAAGAGATAAAGAAGGAAAATAAAAACGAACGTTACGGCCCGTTTATAAGAGGAGGATTTTTCAGGAATTTCCTGGCTAAATATGAAGAATCTAATCAGATGCATAAGCGTATGCTGTACGTGAGCAATCTGCTCGGAAATGCCGGTGATCGCGCATCTGCCGGCCCTAAACTTAAAGAAGCGCGCGCGGAATTATACAAGGGCCAGTGCAACTGTTCCTATTGGCACGGTATATTCGGCGGCTTGTATCTTTACCATCTCAGAAAGGCCGTTTACGAGCATATCATAAAGGCGGAGAAGATATATAATGAGGAAATTGCCGGAATAAAGCCGGATACGCGATCCGAAGTAATGGATTTTGACGTCGACGGATTCGACGAAGTTATTATGCAGAATAAAAATATATGGCTCTGCGTCAAACCGTCTGCCGGCGGCAGCGTAACGGAACTGGATGCAAAGAATAAAGCAGCCAACCTGCTCAATGTATTAACCCGCTACAGAGAAGCATATCACAGGAACATAGCGGCGAAGGCAGGAAATGAAGAAGGCGGACACACTAGCATACACGATAAGCCAAAAGGCGCAGAAGGCATTACGGCGGCTTTGGTATATGACAGATACAGAAAAGCGATGTTTATAGATCATTTTTTTGAAGACAGCACCACTCCGGAGAATTTTGAGGCGGTGGAGGACGTCGAAGACGGTGATTTTGTCGGCGCTCCCTACGAGTTTAAAGTAAAAAATGATGGGCTCCTGATGGAGAGAAAGGGCATGGCTCACGGAACGCCTGTCAGCATCAGCAAGAAAATATCTTTAAGCGGTTCGATTCTGAAGGTATCCTACAGCATTACAAACCTGGCGAAGGAAAAGAAAAAGTTCTGGTTCGGTACGGAAATGGCATTCATAATGCCGGACGCCGATTCCACGCGATATGCGTATGTACCGGGGAAGAAAAAAGAAAAAGACCTGACGCTTCTTTCGCGGGGCGTAACGGAAGACTTGAAAGAGCTGAAAATCGCGGATAGCGAGGGAGAGCTCAGCGTATTACTGGATTTTTCTAAAGAATGTACGCTATGGAGGTTCCCCATAAAGACGATCTCGCAATCCGAAAAGGCCTATGAGGAGAATTATCAGGGATCAGTTATAGTGCCCAACTGGCACTTTACTATAGAGCCGCGCAAAAGTGTGAATTTTGATATTGAGATGGAAATAAAAACGAGGGGGTGAAATATGGCCATAACTATGAGAACCAAGGACACGATTTATTTGGGCTCCGAGAAAACGAGCTCAAAGACCGCCGGCTTATCCTCAAAAGAATATCTTGAAAAAGTAGGCAAAAAGGCCTATGAGCTGTATCAGAAAAGAGGCTGTAAGCCCGGCCACGATAAAGAAGACTGGTATGAAGCCGAGAAGCTGGTGAGGGCTGGGAAGGCGTAAAATTACGACCGATAAAAAGAGATTTGATGCCATAGTGATAGGCGGCGGTCCTGCCGGGATGATGGCTGCGGGTAGAGCGGCTGAGCGCGGTAAAAGCGTATTATTGATCGAGAAGAACGATATCCTGGGTAAAAAGCTTCTTATTTCCGGAAAAGGCCGCTGTAATATAACAAATACCGGGGATATAAACGAACATATAGATAATTTCGGCAAAAGCGGGCAATTCCTGCGAAATGCCTTCTCGAGGATATTCAATAAAGAGTTAATCGATTTTTTTAAAAAGTACGGCGTAGCGCTCAAAGTCGAAAGAGGTAAAAGGGTATTTCCGGAATCGGACAGATCCAGAGATATTCTGGATGCATTGAAAAAGTATATGGCCGAAGGCGGCGTAGAAGTTTTATTTTCCGGAGAAGTAAAAGATATAATTCCGGGAAAAGACAGCACGGATAAGGCAGTTCTCGCAAAAGGCCGCGAATATACGGCAAGGTCGGTCGCCATATGTACCGGCGGGTTATCCTATCCCCAGACAGGATCGACGGGATTTGGTTTTGATATAGCCGGACGTCTCGGGCACAACGTCATTTCGCCTAAGCCGGCCCTGGTGCCGGTGATTACGGAATCAGGCTTGCCTAAAAAATGGCAGGGCGTTTCTCTGGATAACGTTAAAGCCGTTATTATTGCCTCCGGCAAAAAAACGGCGGCGCGATTCGGCGATTTAATGTTTACCCATTTCGGGCTAAGCGGGCCGATCATACTTGATCTCAGTGCCGAAGTGCATGATCTTCTGGAAGCGAAAAAAGACGTAGCCATTTCTATAAATCTGAAACCTGCGCTTGATTCGCCCAAACTGGACAATAGACTGATAAGAGAGTTTTCCAAAAGTTCGAACGCGATCCTGAAAAACGCGCTTAAGGAAATTCTTCCGTCCAAAATGATCGATGGTTTCATAGAGTATTGTGCCCTGGATAAGGATAAAAAAGTGCATCAGATAACGGTTAAAGAAAGACGCCGTATATTGGAAGGTCTGACAGACCTCAGGTTCAGAATTAAAAATACCAGGCCGATAGAAGAAGCGATAGTAACAAGAGGCGGCGTGGACACGAGAGAGATAAATCCGAAGACTATGGAATCAAAATTGATTAAAGGATTGTTTTTCGCCGGAGAAACGATAGATATAGACGCAGGAACGGGCGGCTATAATATGCAGGCCGCGTTTTCGACCGGCTATTTATGCGGGGAAAACCTATGAAGCAGATTATTCTTGCGTCGCAGTCGAAAGCAAGGTCTCAAATATTGAGTTCTTGCGGGATCCCGCACAGCGTTGTTCCGAGCCGCGTCAGGGAGATACATATATTGTCGGCAAAACCCGCGTCCCTCGTGATGCATAACGCGCGGATAAAAGCCGAGGAGGTCCTTAAGCATAGAAGCAGCGGCGTGATTATAGGCGTAGATACTCTTGTTCTTTTTAAAGGTAAACTGATAGGAAAGCCGCGGAATAAAGCGGCAGCTAAAAAGATATTGCGCGCATTCAGCGGGAACCGGTTATTGGTTTATTCGGGGATACATGTCGCAGATGCCGCAAGCGGCAAAGCCGCGACCGGTTTTGACGTGACATCGCTGAAAATAAAGAAGATTCCGGAAAAAGATATCGAAAAATATTTTAACCTGTTAGGCCCTTATGATAAAGCGGGCGGCTTCTCCATAGAAGGAGTGGGCTCCATAGTATTCGACGACATAAAAGGCTCTTTTTATAACGTAGTCGGCCTGCCGACGGGGAAACTGCAGGAGCTATTCCGGAAGATAAATCTCGATTTACTGGACTTTGTAAAATGAAAATAGGCGTTATAGGACTGCCGCAGGTCGGCAAAAAAACAATATTCAAGCTTCTTACCGGGGTAGATGTCGCCGGAATGGATCCTGAGAAACTCAGAGCTCCGTTCAAGGGCATAGCAGTCATCCGGGATCCGCGCCTCGACAGCCTGATTGCTATTTATTCGCCGAAGAAGCGGACGCCCGCGCACATAGAGACAGTATTGATGCCGAAAATAGAGGGCGAGTACATAAAAAGCGGCATACTATTCGATCACCTTAATGATG
>JAQUMG010000131.1 GCA_028718265.1 Candidatus Omnitrophota bacterium | reverse complement strand
TAAAGAGGCAAAGCAAGGGCATTTATGGCAATGTAGCCGTATTTATTCTTCCAGACTATCCCCTTTCTGCCGCCTCCCAAATCCGAAACATTGGAGAGGTTACGCGGGACCATCACCAGGCTTGACTTTAAATCAAACATCCCCCATTCCAGCGTGCGTCCGTAAACCGTACTGCCGTCCTTGGTTTTTAGGAGAAAGCTCGTGCAGGCCTCTGCAGGAGTTATTGTTGACGATACCAGAAAAATGATGCCTAACAGCGCGGCAAATTTCTTCATATAACTCCTCCTTTTGTTTTGAATTTATTTATCTGAAGATAATAACCAGTGTCCCCACAGCAACAAGAAAAGCGCCTATCCATTGAAAGGCGCTTAAGCGTTCACCCAGGAATAAAATTGATAAAACTACTGCGAAAACCAAACTTAATTTGTCAATCGGGGTGACTAAAGAAGCCGGCCCGGTTTTCAATGCGCGGTAGTAGCAAAGCCATGAAAGCCCGGTGGCAATTCCGGAAAGAATGAGGAATGCCAAACTCTTGCGGTTAAGCAAAAGCGGGTTCTCCCATTCCCTGCGGACGCCGACCAATATGCCCAAAAACACAATAATTACGATTGTCCTGATAAGCGTGGCCAGGTTGGAAGAGATATCCTTCACGCCTACCTTTGCCAGCACCGCAGTCACCCCCGCAAAAAACGCTGAACCTATTGCGAACAATTTCCAATCTATCATCCCGAACTCCTCGTGTTTTATTCTACCCTAAAGAAAGAAACCTGCAACATAAATTGTCGCAGAGGGTTAAGAGATTTTAACTGCTTGTGCCAGAAAAAACAGCAAGGCTATATCAACGGATACCACAACAGCTCAAATTACTTATCGCAGCCGTCTATCACAATTGCCTTAGTAGCCGTGGATTGTTCTCTTAATAACGCGATTTCCTTATATTCCGCAGAATTAAGCCAGCGCTCCACGTCTTTCGCAGAAGGAAATTCAATTAGTATCATTCTTTCGGGACTCCAATTGCCAAAAACAGGAGTTACTTTTCCTCCTCTGGCCAAATATTTCCCTTTATACTTTTCTACTATCGCAGTAACCTTCTCGATGTATTCGGTATATTTTTCTTTTCCTTCGCTCTTAGTCTTGATTTCTACAATAAAGTATACTGACATACCTTCTCCTGAATGGATACCCAAAAAGATCCATTCTTATCTAAAAATATATGCGGTTACCATTTCTTAAAAATAATAAAAGTGGCGGCTGCTATCATTAGAAATCCTATGGCATAATTCCATTTGAATTCTTCCTTAAGGTAAAAAACCGAAAAAATACAAAAGACAACCAACGTAATAACTTCTTGTATTGTCTTAAGTTGAGCTGCCGAAAATTGATAGTGACCTATACGATTAGCCGGGACCTGGAAACAGTATTCTAAAAAAGCAATAAGCCAGCTTATAACGACAACTTTCGGTAAAGGCCAATCTTTATACTTGAGATGCCCGTACCAAGCAAATGTCATAAAAATGTTAGATATTGTTAACAGGATTACGGGTTTCATTTATTTTTTAGTCATTGCAAGTTCAATGCTACACATAAAATAATCGGCCCTTCATAGACGAATCTTGCAACTAGGCATGAGAGATAAAGCGGAAAGGTTATCTCAAGAGATAATTACGAGTTCGGCATAGCCTATAAACTTCCCTGAAAAAAATGCTTTGTTTTTAGGCACACCCTAACAAGCATAAGCATCACGGGCACCTCAATCAGAACTCCCACCACGGTTGCCAATGATGCCCCGGAAGCCAAGCCAAAAAGCATGGCAGACGTAGCTATCGCTACCTCAAAATGATTACTCGCTCCTATTAACGCCGAAGGAGCGGCATCCCTATAAGGCAACTTCAGCCATTTGGCTAAGCCGTATGATAAAGCAAAGATTAACCATGTCTGAATAAAAAGCGGTATAGCAATCAAAAATATTACTTGTGGCTGCTTAATAATCAACTCTCCCTTGAACGAAAATAACAATATTAAAGTAATTAAAAGCGCTCCTATAGAAACAGGAGTAAGGTAATGAAGAAACTTTTCCTCAAACCATTTAAGGCCTTTTTGGGTAATTATAATCTTCCGCGAGTGGTAGCCGAGGAAAAGCGGCAACCCTACATAAAATAAAACTGATAAAACAATGGTCTGCCACGGGATAGGCATCCTATTAACCCCTAATAGCCAACCCCCTAAAGGGGCATAGAGAAATAACATTGTGAGGGAATTTATGGCAACCATCACAAGGGTATGGCCATCATTACCCTTTGCTAAATGCCCCCATACCAAAACCATAGCCGTGCAAGGTGCAATCCCCAGCAATATGCATCCGGAAATATAAGACCTGTATAATTCTACCTCCGCTCCGTTCTTAATTATCTCGACGCCGGGCAACAATCCCTTGAACCACACCCCAAGAAATAAAATAGCTATGGCAAGCATAGTAAAGGGCTTAATGCACCAGTTAATAAATAAAGTCAGGATCACGGGTTTAGGCGTTCTTCCGGCCTTAATCACTTCTGCAAAATCAATTTTCACCATAATCGGATACATCATAAAGAAGAGACATACCGCTATAGGGATTGATACCTGGTAAATAGACATCTTATCTAAGCTAAGGGCTACTTGCGGAAACAGTTTACCCAGCAAAATACCCAGGCCAATACATACGATAACCCAAAGGGTAAGGTATTTTTCGAAAAAACTTAATTTTCGTTCCTCATGAATTGTTTTCTCCATAATTTTATTTTTTATAACATTTTACTCTAAAGCAAAACCATCTATAATATATTCTATCGCAGAGGGTTAAAAAATAAAACTCCACCCTATTGGACGAATTCCGTAACTGATTAATAATAGCAAGGGATGAAGAATTAAGTCAGGGATTACCTAGAATTCCATAAGATTATCTTCCGTACACATCGAGCAGTTTAGTTTTCTTTTTCAATATTAAACATACCAGATATATTACTGACCCAATTACGAAAAAATATAACCAGGACAAACGGACTTCTAATCTTCTGTGTAAAAATAAGTTGGTAATGATCTCCAAAAAGAAAAAAACAGCTACGATCGAGAAAAATGTAGAAAATTCTCTTCTAATCATGGTTTTTAAAGAAAACGGCAAGTTGGGACTATTCCACCTCTTGAAATTAGGCAAAAGAATTGGTGTTTTCTCTGCCCAATCAGTAAATAAAACTCCAAACTTTTTCCTCAAAAATTCCTCTTCAGAAAAGATTATCCTTTCGTAATACAGCCAGAACCCGATTAAGACTATTAACGCCAGCCACCATACCTGGATAAATAAAATAACCCCAATAACAATTATGTAATTACCAAGGTAAAGAGGGTTCCTCACTATGGAATACATCCCTGTCGTATTCAGGGTTTCCGCTAATTGCGATTTTGTGTTTCTGCCGGATGTCCCTCTTGGAACGTACCCGGCAGTAACACAACGGATGCCCAAACCCAGGAATGATATGAAGATCGAAAAAGATTCCCAATAATCTGTAGCTCTATCCCCAAGAATATTTTCCAATACCTTGGATTGCTCCAGAGCAATAATGAATACGGGGATTGCCAATAAAGGCAAATAGCTTCTCCATTTGAATAACCAATTCCCCTGTTTTTCTATGCTTTCCCTTAAAGCCATTTATATTCTCCAATGCCTTAATAACGAATCAATTCTATTTTACTCTAAAAAACACCTTCTACAACTTGATTTTGCTTCAAAAAGTTAATAATGACATGACTCCAAATAAAATAAATTCCAACAAACAAAAATATAATACCAGTAATTTTTCTCGTATATAATTCCAGCGTTGTTATTCTATGGAACCATTTAGAAAAAGATTTAACACCTATTGCAATGCCTAATGCAAATATAACTACAGGAATACCTGTCCCTATGCCATAAAAGAAAGGCAGAATAATTCCATAAGTGCTTTTAAGTGCAAGAGGAATTAAGCTGCCAAAAAACAATGCTGCAGCGATGGGGCAGAATGATAAAGCAAATACTACTCCAAGAACAAAAGAACCCTTCGCCCCTGACTCAGCTAATGCAGTCTGTTTATCTTGAGAAATCGAAAAAGTCTGAATATTCAATTTTATGACATTTAACAAAACCAGTCCAACAAAGAGCAGAGTAGGTCCTAATATTTTATTTATATACTTTTGCAAGAAATTTGCTGTCGCTGGAACGCTTGCTAATGAGCTTATGATAACAACTCCCAATGCCGCATAGGTAAACATACGCCCAAGGGCATAAGCGATGCTTGATTGCAATACTTGCTTTGGATGATTTATTCTTTTTGATAGAAACGAAATGGCTGCTATATTTGTAGCAAGTGGACAGGGACTTATAGAAGTTAGAATACCAAACCAAAATGCATAGATTAATAACAGTATAATTCCAATCATCCCTGAACATCCTTTAGATAACCGCTGATTCCAGTCGTGACATAGCTAAAGAATCTCTTTTTATCTCCCGCATATTCCCATATTTTAGTAAGATTCTTATGCTGTGTTTCTTTGCCATTTTCGATATACGAAATTATAAGAGATTGTGTATAGAGCTGATAATCGCTTATAAAGTGTTCGTTTTCTTTTTCATCTACATTTACTGCCTTAAAGACGAGTAGACCGTTAGCCAGCTCATCTTTAAAATTTTCCTCAATAGCTTCCTTCGTATACTGCTCCATCTTATGACAAGTCGGACAACGAACATTTCCGTGAAAATAATAAGTAATTATCTTGGTGTTAGCACTAAACACACTTGTTGTGACTATCGTTAATAATGTAACCAAAATAACTGGTGCAAAAATTCTTTTTATAAACATTTTCTAATCTCCTCTACCGACAAAACTTTACCTGATGATTTAACCACACCATCAATTACAAGAGCGGGCGTCATTATTACGTTATACTCCGTAAACTTATCCATATCTTCAATTTTAATAATTTCAGCTTGAACGCCTTTTTCTGCGGCTGCTTTCTTAGCATTCTCATAAAGCATTTTACACTTTGGACATCCTATCCCGAGAATTTCAATTTTCATATTATTCCTTTTAGTTATGTTTTCAACGCAAAAAAACCGTTGCAATATATCATATCACAACGGGTTAGAAAATTAAGCTCCCCTTCATAGACGAGTTTTGCAACTGGCTTTGTTCAGAAGAAGCTGAAAAATTATTTAAAGAATCAATCGCTTATATAAGTTAAAGATAACTTATATATGTTCTTTTGCCTTTTGCAATTTCTGCCTAAATTTACTTTTTTGGAACTGAGAAAACCACTGCCTCAGAATAATCCACCCT
>JAQUMG010000130.1 GCA_028718265.1 Candidatus Omnitrophota bacterium | reverse complement strand
TATATCTTTATTCTTCTTTGCGTCATCTTTTATCATCTCAAGTATTTTTTTAAGAGCGGCCGAATGATCAGCAAGTGATACCTCGATTACGCGCTTTTTCCCAAACACAAAGTGCGTGATAATAGAAACCTCTTGCGACTTAGTACCCACCCTTTCGGCTTCTCCCTGTACGATTTCAGCGCCGGCCGGCATCTCTATTATCTTGTACTTCAGGGATGAGCTCCCGCAATTAAGCACCAGAATGTTAACCTTCTTATTAGATTTCATCTGAACTCCAGCCAAATGTCGGTATGCCTATATTCCTTAGGATAATGAGCGACTGGCCATAAACTGCCTTTTCGACCTTATCCGCGGTTAATGGATCCTGCATATCTTCCGATCCCGCGCCAAATCCTATTGTAGGGATCTTAAGTTTTCCGTAAGTATAGGAACCTTCTGTAACTATCTTCTTCCAATATCCGAAATTGGATTTAAAGCCATTTTCAGTTAACGTTTTAAGCGATTCCAAAGCGAAAGGATCATGACTCTCTATAGACCATGGCTTGAATTCTTTTTCTGATACCAGCTCAAGCCCCGTATATGTTTTTATCCTTTCCTTTGCCATGAGAGTATTAACCGTTACATCCGGCTCTCGTTTGTATACGGCCTTGGCTATGGTCTTCGCTTTGTTCAAAATAAAACCTTCACTCTCCTCCGGTATAAATACCCTATCCACTACTATTCGGAACTCATTTACCGCATCCTGCGGCTGATATCCGCTGTAACGCACATCTTTTATTCTTAGCCCGGAACGTCCTAGGTTAAAATCGCTTGGAAGTTCTTTTGAAACTTTTTCCAGTTCGTTTATCAAGGGAAACATTGTACCCAGCATATTCATTCCCCTGTTTTCCAGGAAATTTCTATTCAGCCTGCCTTTAACGACTATCTCATATTCCATCCTGCCTTTATGCCCCAGGTTGATGTTAAAATCGGTAGGCTCACACAGAATAACACCTTTAATTTTTTTAGCTCGGGCTTTTAAAAAATTCTCAAACAAATATTGAATCCCGAAATCGCAGCATTCGACCCTCGGCACACAGCAAACAATCAAGTCGCCTTCGAGCGGCAATATAGCCCTCTTTATCAAAGCGCCGGTGTAAACGCTTGAAATAACCCCTGACTTAAACACCTCCATCCCGCCGGCACCGGAGAATTCCAGTTTTTGCTGATTTGGCGTTCTGGTATCGATATGTGATACCATTACAAGGCCATCTTTATTGCCATATCCTTTTATGACCCCTATCAGATTGCCAGCTTTGTCTTTTGTGACCTTGTCAAAAGACGATTCTTTCATTTCCGCCGCAATGAGATCCGTAAATTCTCCGGTATTTGTGGTGTCCAGCTTGAAGCTTTCAACCTTTTTATAAAACTTGACCATACCTATCTTAAGCCCTCTTGCTTTTTCTCTTATCAATTCTTTCATGACACACCTCCATCTTGTTTATTAATAGTTAACAAGGTTAACTTAAAGTTAACAAATTACTCAAAAAAAAGTCCTTTCTTAGAAAGTCGGCGGCGTAATAACCCATACCGCTTCCGCTTCTTCCTTACCTATATTCTTAAAAGCATGCGGAACACTTGAATTGAAATATATACTGTCGCCCTTCTTTAATATATATGTCGTGTCGTTAAGCATGACTTCTATAGACCCTTTTAATACTAGAACAAATTCCTGTCCAAAATGCTTATACGACCTTCCTCCGGATGTCGCACCTTCCTGTAGTTTAAATAACAATGGTTCCATCTGCTTATTCGGATCGCGCGATGTCAAAAGGTACAGGTTTATCCCTTTACCAACTTCCTGAACGTGTTTTCTCTCGCTTGACTTTACTATAGGGCTATCTTCCACCTTCTGGCCCTCGCCTATCAAGCTGCCGATAGTCGTAGCCAACGCATCCGAGATACTTTTTAAGGTTGCTAAAGACGGTGAAGCCTTCCCGCTCTCAACCTGCGATAAGAAGCTTGCGCTGATTCCAAGCTTCTTTGCTAGGACCCTTAAGGTCAGGCCTTGTTCCTCACGCAATCTTTTTATATTTACTCCAACGATCTTCATCTTCTTCACCTCTACCAAAAGTATACACTAAGAAATATTACTTGTCAAGTATTAATTAACAAATTAATTACTTATTAACTATTACTTAACATTAACAAATCCTCTTTCTGGAGAGCGGTCCAGAAAATGCCAGCCCATATACTTATACGTCGATGAGGTAGCGCCAAATGAACCGTCCGCTGTTATCGCACATACTGCCTCCGAAACGGATGGCTATTTTTTCGCCATCACTATACCAAAAACCTTGTGGCGCGGTACTCTCTTTATGACAACCTTGCCAAAACCGGCTTTTTTGCAAAGATTAGCCCACTGTTTAAGACTTAAGCAATATTCGCCGTCATTTAAAATATGTTTTTTACCATTTTCGTACATTTGAGAGAAAGCTTCCACTCCCGCATCTTTCAAGGCAGGTATATATTCCTGTTCTAAAACTCTCAGGATGCGTTTCAACCGCCTGGTATCTGTATGTTTACCGGTACTATCCATATCAATCTCTCCGATTATAAAAATACCGCCAGGTTTAATGATCCGGAATATAGATCGCAGCGCCGGCATTTTATCTTTCAGATGATGCAGCGCAGCCGATGATACGGCCGTATCGAAAGTGCTGCTTTTAAAATTCAACGATGCCGCATCCATGAGGCTGACAGAAATCGTATTATCCAATTTTAACTTTTTGATTTTATCTTTAAAGATGGCTGCCATTTCTTCGGAATAATCGATTCCTTTTATAAAGCAATTTTTATTTTGTAACAATTTTAAACTAAGAAGCCCAGTCCCGCAGCCTATATCCAGTATATTATCGCCGGACTTAATCCCAGCGTTTTCCACGACCAGATCCAATAATTCTTTGTGAAAACTAATACTTCCAAGCGTCCTGTCATATTTATTTGACCAGCGGTTAAACCATCGTTTCGTGCTATTTTTTTTCTTTGCACTATAATTCTTCATGCTTCAATCCTTCCCACCTACGGACATTACGCTATTATCTCAAAAGCATCTTTAACATCCATGCCGACAACGATGCCTAACGCCTTCGCCTTCGAATTGACTTTGGTGATTTTTCTGTTTGGGAACCGATCCAGATTACCGATGGGATTATCCGGTGTGCTTTCTACTATGGCAGCAGCCGCCCCGAAGGCATCTATGGCTTCCAGATCGAATATTCCGCACGTCAAAAATGCTTTTTTACCGGCAACCAAAAGAATCTGGAAATTCGACCATTTAACCTGGACGCCTTCAACAAAGCCATTCTTCGTTTGATATGTTTTTTTGCTAATATCCATCTCCTACCTCCCCCTATTATCTAAAGTAGCAGGCCAATCTTTGAGTCATGATGTCCGCGACTATCTTCAAGCCTCTTCCTTTAATATCGAATATCTTGATCACATTGTCATATCTTTTATACTGCGGGAATATCTTCGATAATGTCGCGGGCATAGAATCAAAATACTTTTGGTTTATATAGACACCCTTATTCTGCGGAAAGAGCGCCAGGTAAAATATGCCGGTCTCGACCAGATCCTGGAAAAAATGGGTCCCATAGGAGAGCTCGGGCATAACGTTGTTCCCGGAGAAGGCGATCTCCCCTAACACGGATATATTATCGATCTCCGAAAAGGAGACGGGGACTCCCAGAGAAGGAGTGCTCGTCCCCCACCTTCCGGGGCCCAAAAGCATGACGGCCATCTTCTCCCTGCCCGGTATCTGCCTATTAATATCTCCGACGATACGCGCTATATCGTATTTGCCGGACTGCGTAGTTATCCCGCAGTAAGCCTTGGGGTCTACATAGATTATTCTGTCGATTGCCAGGGCGATATTACCGCCAAGAAAACTTCCGTTCGATTCAAAAACGGTCTTTTTCTTTGATATCTCCTTAGGAATGTTGACCCTATGGCCCAGACCCTTTGTTTGCATGGGCCGGCATTGCAAAAGATTTAACTGAAACTCGCCATTATTTTTGAAATTAACCGTAAATTCTATATCGACGGGGTATTCGTAACTCTCTTCCAGCGCTCGGAGTATCTTTTGCATAAAGATCCGGAATCTCTTCTCCGAAAGAAGCTTGTCGAAAGTAATAACCCACGCCTCCTGGTCGCTGCCCATATCATGCAATCTCTCGGTGGATTCGTAATCCTTTGTCGCTATCAGATCCAGATTCAGGTCCATCTTCTTCACAAGTAAATCTTTCAACGGAACCGTCTGAAAGGCGTTCTCCTTCATATTGAGCACGTCCACGTTATGCTGTGAAAACCGCTGCGTGTCTTTTATGCCCGCATGGACCTTAAGCAAAGGCTCATCCAACGCTACGATGCGTGGATAATCACCCTCGACGCGGTTGACGGCTCTGGTCCCCAGGCCGAGGACCAATCGCAGCATCCCTGCCTTCGGATCCATGGTGTTCTTCCAGACAAAGACGTTATGAGAGATGCCTACCCCGGCGACATCCGGGAAGAAATATTCTTTCCGATGGGAGCCCGATACGCGCTGTACCAGCAAGGCCATCTGTTCATCCATCCTGTCTAAGCCGCGCTTCAGCCTATACGCCAAAGCATCCTCGTTCATGGTAGAGGCGTAAACCCTTTGCACGGCCTCGACGAACCGCGCATAACGCTCTGCCGGCGTCCCCTGGTTGGCCAGGAAGATGCTTTCGTATTTTCCGGCGAAGGCATTCCCGTAACTGTCTTCCAATAGACTACTTGAGCGGACGATTATGGGTGACTGTCCGAAATAATCTATCATCTGCTGAAACTGCTCCTTTATCTCCTCCGGGAAGAGGCCGTGCAGTAATTTTTCCTTTAGCGCCCGGGCTATCTTGAAGTAGCCCTCCTTCGTCCTCTGCTCCATGCGTTCATTCCACCAGCCGTTCTCCACTATATATGTATAAAATACATCCGAGCCGATATAGAAAGAGTCGTGCGGCTCAAAAAACTTTTCCGCACCGAGAGATTTCTCTTTTAATATTATTTTCCGGGCTATAAGCATACCGGCCGATTTACCGCCTATAAAACCGGTCCCTATCATTCTCGATTTTATATTCAGGAACTCTTCCAGCGTCAGATTGTCTTTGGCAAGACGCAGCATCTTTTCATCACGCGGGATAATAAGCCTGGCTATCTGGGCGGTGAGTCGATCTGCCTTCTTGTGCGATACGACTTTCTGCCCGGCCAGGTCCTCCGCGCTCATGAACAGCCTGTCCCAGTAATCCAGTTTTCTCCTTGTGCTCTCGACCCCTTTCTTAAAGACATTCGAGAATAACCTTGCCGCGTCAGCACTGCT
>JAQUMG010000129.1 GCA_028718265.1 Candidatus Omnitrophota bacterium | reverse complement strand
CTACACGACGCTCTTCCTATCTCGCTTACCTTCTTCTCGAGAGAAGCGGAGTTTTTGGTCAGCGCCTCTTAATCGCTCTCCAATTTCTGGAGATCGGTTTTGATCAGAACGAGCTCTGTCTCTCTCTTCAGCATGTCCTGGCGCACTTTTTCGTTCTCCACTACGGCATTCAGAACCACGATGGATGTAAATAAAAACAGGGCCGCAACAAGGAGTATCAGGAATATTGCCCTTGTTTTAAACGGCGGCGTCCCCGTGACTGCCGATTTATAACTGCTTGACTTAGATGCAACCTCGGCAAGGTCATCCGTCGTTATCTTCCACGGTAATTCAGGTTCGTGAAGTTTCGTCTTCGGTATTTCGGCCGCGACATTAGACTCGAATTTTTTCTTCATTGCCCAGTTCCTTTCCCTCGGGTTTTATTATCGGATTATTGACTTCGTCAACCAGATTTTTTATATCTTCTGTTATTTTCGATCCGGGATAAAGCTCAAAAACAGATTTTCCCATACTCGAAGCGTCTATTATCTCCCTGGACTCACTGATAACTGTCTTAAGCGAATATTCCGGATAAAATTTATTTACCGCTTCGCGGCACTCCATGCATATGGGGTAGTCCGGATTATACCTGTTCAAAAAGACATGGATCCTGTCCAGATAAAAACTAAAATCTTTTTCTATCGAGGAAAGTGTTTCCAGAAGGATCTTGAGGCCGTGGAACGAAAGGAAGTCGGCCAGAAGCGGTATAAGAACTTCGTCCGAGGCAAGTATCGCGTTGAGGCTCAACAATCCGATCGCCGGTGCGGAATCTATGATTATATAGTCAAAATCTTTTTCCACCTCTTTGAGGATCCGGCGAAGCCTGTATTCCCTCAGATACATCCCGAAGAGAGGAAGTTCCAGCGCCGACAGGGAGATGGACGATGGTATCAATTTCAGGTTCGGCAGGCTTGTGTTACTTATTACATCTTTAACATTTCCGTCATTTAAAATCACGCTATATAGGCTTTTGTCGTGAGAAATGAGCTCCTGATCGAAGCATGTCGTCAGATGGGCCTGTGCGTCCAGGTCGACCATGAGCACTTTTTTGCCGGCCTTCGCGAGACAATATCCGTAAGCGCTCGAGATGCTCGTCTTGCCCGTTCCGCCTTTATAGTTGAGAAACAGCTGTTTTCTTGCCGTTTTCATATCACCTGATCTTAAGGCGCAGGGCCTTCATTTTCTGCCTTAAATCGTTAACTTCCTTAACGATACCTTCGCAGTATCTGATGTCCGTCTGGATTTTTTTGTCGCGCTCTATGATCTCGGATTCAAGGCGGGCTATATCCTCTGTGAGGCCTTTTTCAGCCTCTTCTTTTCCCTTGATTATATTTCTTAATTCATCCATTTCCTGGGCCAGCTTTCCTATCTTTCCCTGGGCCTCGGCCGCGTCATCCTGGCGTTTCTTTTCGGCCTCTTCGAGCTTTTTATTAAGCTGTGATATCTGTTCTTCGAAATCTCTCAGACGGCCTTCGGATTCTTCGAGTTTCAGGCCTGCGTCTTTCACCATGCCGTCGAGTTCTTTGTATGACCTCTCGCTCTCCTCGAGCCTCTTATCCTTCGCTTCCAATTCGATATTGAATTGAGCGATCTTTCCTTCAAGCGCCTTTCTTTCCCTCTCAGCCGCTTTAAGCTCCAGAGTCAACTCTTTCCTGGCAAGTTCCGATTCTTTATAAAGTTTGTCGCTCTCCGCAAGCTTCTTGTCTCTTGACTCAAGATTTGCCTTTAATTTTGACAACTCGTCATCCAGTTTTTCTGCGTTCTTTTCGGACAACTTCAGTTTTTCTTCCAGCTCTTTTCTTTCGGCACTGATATCTTTAAGCTCTTTATCGCTGGCTGAAAGTTTTCTTCCGTACTTCTCTATCTCTTCGTTGAGCTGTATAAGTTTTTCGTCGAGGTCTTTAGCACGGCTTTCGGATGTCTCGAGTTTAAGCACGCTATCCCGTACAGTACCCTCAAGCTCTTTGTATGAATTTTCGGTCTCTTCGATCCTCTTATTCTTCGCTTCTAACTCTATATTAAGCTGGGTAACTTTCCCCTCCAGCGATCTCTTCTCCCTTTCGGATGCCTGAAGCTGAAGGACGAGTTCTCTCTTCGCCATCTCTATATTCTTAATATGAATTTTTTCGTTCTCGGCGGCCTTTTTCTCTTTTGCCTCGATCTCTTCGCTAAGCTGCGACATCTTATCCTCGAGGTCCTTAAGGTTTTTTTCCGCCGTATCAAGTTTTCCCGATAACTCTTCTTTTTTATTCTCAACCTCTTTTATCGCTCTGTCATTCTCGGCAAGTTTTTTGTCTCTCGTCTTCATCATCTCTTCGAACTGATTTATACGGCCCGATTGCTCTTTTGTCTCTTTGGTAGCCACATATAATTTAGATCTGAGCGCCTCTATGTTAGCCGCCGCCTTCTCATTCTCTTTCTTCAGTTGTTCCGGTTCTTCGGTAAGCTTCGACCGTAATTCTGATATTACTTTATCCTTCTCCTCCAGCTGGGCACAGAGGCTGTCATTTTGTCTGGCTGTTTCGTCATGCAGTTTCGCCAGCTTCTTATTCTCCGACTCGAGGGCAGATTCTTTCTGCCTTGCTTCATCCAGAGATCTTTTCAGGCTGATTTCGGAAGAGCTGCTTTTCAGCAAACCTTCTCTCTCTTTAAGGGCTTCTTCCTTCTCTCTCTTCAATTGTTCGTTCTCGAGCTGGATATCAGATAGCTTCTTGCGGTAATCTTCGAGGCTTTTTTTGAGGTCGTTTATAACACCTTCGTCGGCACGGATCGGTATTGAGGCAACGGGCGGTTCTTCTGTTACAATATCGGATGGGGTTCCGGCAGATTCATCGAGGCCCAATTTTTTCGATAACGCCGTGAGATCAAACGTTTTTTTGTTTCCGGATGAAGAAGACTGCTGTTCCTGGATCTTCTCCATTATCTTTTTTCTTATGTCGCTTACTTCCATATCGCCGAAGTCGGACGATTCTTTTTTTTCGGAGGCTTTCTTTAATAATTTGAGGGTTTTACTCATCTGGGGTTTTACCTTAGGCGCTCAGCGCCTTATAGACTTCTTCCAGAGATTTTTTGGCTTCGTTCAATTCACGCTTCAGCTTTTTGTTCTCGGCTTCGAGAGATTCGTTCTTTTTTAACGCATCCTTCAGATCGCGGCCTGAATCCCCGGAATCCGCTAATTCGGTGGGCACGATTCCCTGGGAGGATAGCTTTTCCAGAAGGCCGGATCTTTCCCTCTCCATGCTCGCCGCCTGGTTCCTGAGCCGGATGATCTCTTCTTTGCAGATATTTATTCTGGATTCAGATTTTATTATCCACGCTGCGATAAATATAAGACCTACACCGATTATGACAAAAAAAGTGGCGATATTGACAAGACCGACCTCTGGCATATTGAGCCTCCAAACTTACGAAGTAGGTTTGATCCTGATCCGCCGAAGGCGGAGAAGGACCTTTTGCATCTTCCAATAGGGGCATTTTACACCATTTGCGGGAAGGAGTCAAAACAAAAAATTTCACTTTTTGACCGTTACGGTAACGCGGGTGAGGCCTTGCTCCAATCTGCATATATCCTGAAAAGCCCTTTTGGAAAGATCTATTATCCTGCCTTCTTTTACCAGCCTTTTGTTCGGCCCTCTGTCGGTAACTACCACCTCTGTCGACTGGCCGGTATCTATGCTCTTAACTGCCAAAATGGTCCCGAATTTGTAGAACCAGCTTGCGCATGTCCTTTTCTCCGGATCAAACGGTTCTCCATTCGCCATCGGCAGGTCCGCACACTCGTAAGAATAATAACTTGCGACCCCCACTGTATAAGGTTTAGCCATTGCGATCGGCGTGATCACATCTGCGGTCAAGCTGCCTGCTTCCAGCATCATTGCTCCAACCAGGATTATTATCAAGAGGTTCATTTTTTTCACGGTAGCCTCCTGAACTTTTTAAACTTCTTTATTAACTGATCAAAAAAAATCTGTTGCCTTTTAGATTACCTAACCTTCAATAAAAGTATAGCATGAGTTGAAAAAATAGGAAGTCAGAAAATCAAGCTTTTTTATTTTTTACTCTCGGTCTATGAAGGAAAAGTCCGGGGCAAATCTTGAATCGGGGTTAGACCTGATGAATTCAATTGCATATTCAGCGCTTTTTGCGGCTTCAGAAGAGGGGCCCACCTCTATCGCCTTCTTAAAATTATTATATGCCTTAGACCTGGAATGTTCGTAAACATAATAATATACGCCCAGATTATAGTAGGCCCTCGGTTCGCTCGGGTTTAACTTCAGGATCTCTTCCAATTCTTCCCGGGCTTCCGTATATCTCTTGAGCGTAAAATATACTTCGCTTAAGTAAAACAGGTCATTTATATACATCTTCTTCGTCTGTTCATCCATCTCTGGCAACGCTTTCATTATATTCTTGTATGTCTTTAATTCCTCAACCGCCTTATCAAAATCTCTCTCAAGAAAATAGAACCGGCCGATATAAAGATGCGCATCCGGATAGTCAGGGGCTATCTCTATCGCTTTTTTAAAATGACGGCCCGCCTCTGCTTTACGGCCCTGGTCTTGATAGAGGACACCCAGTTTTGTTATCGCGACATAATCTTTCTTATTTTTGGAAATAAGCTCATTGAGGGCGTTCTCATCCTGGTCCTGGGCCATCGCCGGGGTGGATAGGAAGAAAATGAACGACAAAAACAGCAGCGTTTTGGTAAATATTTTTTTCATATGAAAGATTTTTTTAATTTCAATGCAACGTTTACAAGAATAATAAGGACTGGAACTTCTATCAGGGGCCCTATAACCGTCGCGAACGCCTGGTTTGAGCCGATACCGAAAATCGCTACCGCCACCGCTATTGCCAGCTCAAAATCATTGCTCGCCGCAGTAAAAGAAGTCGCCGTAGTCTGACCATAGCCGATGCCCATCTTTCTGGCTATGAAGAACGTTACAAACCACATAATAAAAAAATATATTATTAGCGGTACGGCAATTCTCACCACATCTAAAGGAAGCTGTATGATGTATCGCCCTTTAAGCGAAAACATAATAATAATGGTGAACAAAAGCGCGATCAAAGTAACCGGGCTGATCGTTGGAATAAAAACATCTTCAAACCATTTTTTACCTTTAATACTAATAAGGCCAACACGCGTAAGAACTCCGGCAAGAAACGGTATACCTAAGTAAAATAGAACTGTCTTAGCCGCTTCGACCATCGAAATGCTGATATTCAGACCCTTCGCAAGTCCCAGCCAGTTAAGGCCGACGGTAATAAATAGATAGATGTAGGCTGCGTAGAACAAGACCTGGAAAAGCGCGTTAAAAGCGACGAGTCCTATGGCAAATTCCCTATCGCCTTCC
>JAQUMG010000128.1 GCA_028718265.1 Candidatus Omnitrophota bacterium | reverse complement strand
ATGGGAGGCGGCGTACGGGAAGTCATACCGTGTACAGAAGTCACAGGATGGCATTAACTGGGCAGACGTTTATGCGGCCACAAATGCTGACGGGTCGGATGACTATATAGATTTTGATCCGCCTTTTGTAGCGCAATACATAAGGTTATACGGCCAGGAACGCGGTACTCCGTATGGTTATTCATTATGGGAACTGCAGGTATTTGCCATTCCGACCGAATTGGCCGGATCAGTAAAAGTGCCTGATGCCTATGCCGGTATTTACACTATAGCCGAAGCAGTTGCGGCAGCAGGCCGGAATTACCGTCTCAATATAATAGATGGAACATATGAAGAAAATGTTGTAATTGCAGATACGGCCAGAGACATAGTATTATGCGGAGCAATAGGCCACGCTTCAGTAACCACCGTCAAAGGTGCCATTGCCTTACTCGGTACAAGTGCCACATTCAAGGATTTACACCTACTCTATGATAATCAGAACCCCGTATCGTATAACAATCTGGAGCTGATAGGAGATGCGGCCGTTACCGCCGTGGATTCCGGGATAACTGTGCGAGACTGTATTATCGACGCTGAAACGACACATACGGGTAAAGGCATTCAGATATGGAATATGTACGGAAGCAGCAATAACGCTCCAACCATAGAAAACAATCTCATTATGAATACGGATACAGGCATAGGTTTGTTTTCACAGGTATTTGGAGGCGCAATAAAAGGCCGGATAACAAATAATACTTTTGTTGCCAATAATCGCGGGATACTATTGAGAATGCATAAGGAAAATCCCCTTATAAAGGATAACATAATAACCGGTTCGTCGGACGGTATACATATCTCTTACCAGGACGGCACGTTGTTAAATGACAGGATACCGAATATTACAGGCAATGTCCTTTTTGACAATGATCACAATGTCTGGTGCGATGCGCTTCAGGAAGAGTTAGCGCCTCTGCCGGATAAGGCAACCGAACAGCAAGATAATCTGTACATAGACCCCCAGCTAGACACCGATTACTTACCGCAAGACCCCGAAGCGCAAGGCAAAGGCTATATTCCGCAGGACTAAAATACCCAATATATTTCAGATTCCCATGGCACATCTTTCAGATAAATGTGGTATAATATCACCAAAGGAGTAAATGCTTGGAAACGTCAATCCTTAATAGCGAAATCCGCCTTGGCGGCAAGACCGGCATCAGGGTTAAAATACACAGAAGCATCACTGAGGTGAATGAGTATGCGTGGGATGCTATTGTCGGCAAAGACCGGATATTATGTACGCATAAGTTTGTTGAAGCCGTAGAGAAATCAGGTTTCGGCGACGGGAGGTGCTACTATCCCGTCGTATATGACGGCGATGAAATCATAGCGCATGCCTCGGTTTATTTTATCCGCACAGAGCTGGACCTGTGTTTCCGCGGACCCGCAAAAAAAGTTATTAATATGGTCAGGCGGAAGTGGAAGAATTTTTTTATCCTGCAATCCCTTGAATGCGGACCCCCTGTATCGGCAGGAAACACCGTATCACTTAAGGATGGCGCAAAGACCGCCGAAACGCTGCAGCTTATCTCCCATACAATAGAGGAGTTGGCAAAAGAACTCGGTATCAACTTTATCCTGTTCCGCGATTTTTATAATGAGGAAATGGAATTTTATGATCTTTTGAAAGAGCGCGGATACATGACACTCCACAATCTGCCGAAGGCCGAGATTAAGGTCAGATGGAAAACTTTCGACGAGTATCTGGATTCCATGCACAGCAATTACAGGCGGAAAATAGTCAAGCGTATGGATAAATGCGCTAAAGCGAATGTATCCATGCATGTAGCGAGAAATTTTTCAGACGAAGCGCCCGAACTGAAACGATTGTACGATAACGTCTACAACCAGGCAAAAGAAATTAAACGGGAGCAACTACCCGAAAGCTTTTTCCGAAACATCAGCAAATATCTCGGAGAAAAAGCAGTTATCATAAAAGCGATGAAAGACAACAGGCTCATTGGTTATATGCTTTTGCTTTTTAACGGTAAAACCCTGATATCAAAATTCCCCGGCCTCGATTATGATTATAATAAAGAGTACTGTATATATTTCAACCTTTTTTATAAGACAATCGAATTGGCCATCGAAACAGGGATGGATTGTATCGACATGGGCATTACGACCCTCGATCCGAAAAAAGATATGGGTTCCAGCATCATTGCCCTTAATATGTATATGAGACATTCTAACCCGCTTCTCAATAAAACCATTCCGGTATTATTTAATATGATGACCCCGCAGGACACAGAATCAAGGAATGTTTTCAAGTAAGGAGCGTATCTCTATTATCCTTAAGACAGCTCCGGAAGGCCTGCCGCGTTAATAATAACAAAAACCTAGCAGTACAAATAGTATAATATTTTAAGGCTAGAAAAAATCAGAAGTTAATAATGAAAAAGGTAGTTCACCTGGATTGATATATGTGCTTTTATCAGGTATACTTATAGTAGAAGAATCATGTAAACGTTGAAAGAAATTTTCAACGATAAAGGCAAACCATCCGAAAGGGTGGGACGCAAAGCCAAGTGCCTAAAGCCCAAAATTCGGGGTAAGGTTGACTGGTTACCGAAATGAAAAATTTTCGTGTTTTATACCCCGAATCTTAGGGTGGCGGTTGTGGCGCTATCGTATGTTCGGGGTATTTTATGGAAAAGAAAAATCAAGTCCAAAATAGCTGTAAATATGCGAATATATCCAGAGACCTGGGTGTTATAGCCATTTGCGCCATTGTAGCACTCGTTCTGGCATCCATTTTTCATCTTAATGAAACATTTGAAAAATGGGTTATAGCTCTTCATGAAAGAATTCCTATCCATGAACTTTTAATATTATCTCCCGTCCTGATATTCTCGCTTTTAATCCTGTACATATGCCGCTTAAAAAGCAGCTGCCGCATAGAAAGAGAACTGGAGAAGCACCAGAACGATCTAGAGAGTGTGATAAATGAACGCACGCTTGAGTTGAGAGCAGCAAGCGCTTTTAATGAAAACATATTAAGGAACATGCAGGACGCCTTTTATGTTATTGATTTAAAGGGCAGGCTTCTCAAGTGGAATGAAGTCTTTGCGAAAATCACGGGTTACAGCGATGACGAAATATTTTCAATGAAACTAACGGATTTCTTCGCAGAGGAAGACGGGCGGCGTATGGCAATAGCCACTGAAGTAACATTGAATACCGGTGCCGAATGCATAGAAGCCGACATAATTTCCAAGGACGGCAAGCATATTCCCTATGAATTTACCAGTTCGCTGCTTAAAGATCCCCGGGATAACCCAATAGCCATTTCCGGAAGCGGAAGAGACCTGACAGAACGTAAAAAAGCAGAGGAAAAGCGAAAAATATTTTTCCACGCGGTCGACGATGCTTATGACGGATTTATAATGACTGACATGGATGGAAAGGTTACTTATGCAAATAAGGCGGCTGCTAATGCTTTAGGTTATACACAGGATGAGCTGGCGAATTTGAACATAGCAAACGTTATCCTTCATCCTAAACTTGCGAAAATAATATGCGAAAAAGTCGTCAAGAAAGAAAGCTGGAACGGCGAGATTAAAGGCAAGAATAAGGCGGGGCAGGAAAGGGACGTCATCCTGTCGGTTTCTCTTATAAAAGATGAAAAAGGAAATCCTGTAGGCATGATGGTTGCCTTTATGGATATTACCGAACGCAAAAGAAATGAGGAAGCGCTCAAAGACAGTCAGCTTAGAGTCAGGGCCATTCTTGACCAGACTTTTCAATTTATCGGCTTAATGACAACCGATGGAATTTTGGTGGACACAAACAAGGCTTCATTGGATTTCGCCGGCATCGAGGAATCAGCGGCTTTAAACAAACCTTTTTGGGAAACGGTATGGTGGACGCATTCAGCAGAAATGCAGGGAAAGTTACGCGACGCCGTAAAAAAAGCGGCGGCGGGAGAATTTGTGCGTTTCGAAGCAACTCATGTTTCAAAGGACGGGCATCTTCATTACGTCGATTTTTCTCTTAAGCCTGTGAAGGACGAAACCGGCAAAGTTATTTTTATAATCCCTGAAAGCCGCGACATAACCGAATACAAAGAGATGGCAGAAGAAAAATCGCGGTTGGCCGCGATAATTGAGGCAACCAGCGACTTTGTGGGAATCGCCGATATAAAAGGAAAAGTACTTTATGTTAACGGATCAGGACGGAAAGTGGCAGGAATCAGCGAGGACGAAAATATTACCGATACAAAAATAGCAGATTTCCATCCATATTGCGCACTCAAAATCGTTATGAATGAAGGAATTCCCACGGCAACCCGCGAGGGCATCTGGAGCGGCGAAACAGCGCTTTTAAGCCGCGACGGAAAAATAATACCCGTTTCCCAGGTTTTAATCGTACATAAAACTCCGGCAGGAACCCCTGACTACGTGTCTACTATTATGAGGATATTACCTGAGAGGAAAAAGACAAAAGTAAATGAGCGCGAGACACTTTGAGCAAAATATTATTAAGTGAACACAAAGCAAGATGTTTTCTTGACAATTTCCCTGATATCTGATATTATACATAATGTATTTTGATTGACCGTGCTTATCGGAGGCACGTCTGGATGGATGTAGAGATACATTTATTGACAGGAAGCCTTTTGATATTTGGATTATCAATCGTTCTCGCTATTGCCCGTCACGCCGAGACATTACCCGAAATCTCCCTCTCATATAAATTTAAAAATAAAAGTTTTAAGAAAGAAAGAAGAGTTTATCCGCGTTACAAGGCCTCATTAGGCATAAAGTATAAAACCCCTGCAACGGAAGGCATATCATGGGTTAGCGATGTCAGCAGGGGCGGATTGCGCCTCTTTTTATCCGACAAAATTTTCGAAATTGGTAACGTCCTACAGCTGGAAATCAGCTTACCCGGAGATACGGCACCGATATTTGCAAAAGGCAACATTGCCTGGGTAAAAAATGATGAAGCAGGCATTAATTTTAATGAAGTAAAGCAGGATGATATAAATAGAATAATCCATTATACGGGCAATAGAGAACAGATAAGATCGTTGAAAAAGTATCAATTTATATAACCCTTTCAGGATCCGACTTTTGCAAGTCGTTGAGAATTCCAAAATAATCATGGACAAAAGGAGGAAAAGGGTATAGTATTAGTATCGCGACTAAAGATTAGATATCTTTGGCCGCAAGGTTGTGATTGTCAGCCTTGCGGTTTTTGTTTCAGACCAAAAAAGGAGGAGCACCATGCACGCAGGAAAAATAAAGAAGTTAGTTCGCGACAGAGGGTTCGGCTTTATTTCCGATACCGACGGCAGTGAGGTTTTCTTTCACCAGTCAGCCCTTGTCGGAATGGTTTTTGACTCGTTACAAGAAGGCCAAAGCGTGGAGTTTGACGTAGAAAAATCGGACAAAGGCCCGCGCGCCGTAAATGTCCA
>JAQUMG010000127.1 GCA_028718265.1 Candidatus Omnitrophota bacterium | reverse complement strand
TTACGCCGGAAATGAATCGCGCATAGCAGCAGATAAGAAGGCATGATATGAAAAAATATTCATACAGCCGGCTGATACGTATGTCTTGGGATCGTACCGCCGCGATTCTGTTCAGACCGTTTAAATTTAAGAAGTGGATAATGCTGGGTGTCATTGTTATGCTTGCCGGTCAGATGGGCGGGCTTAACTTTAATTTCAGCGGAAATAAATCGGATTTCGCAAAGATAGCTAGTCAATTCGCAAAAAAAATGCCGCCGCCAGCCGCAACAACCGAAACCGCACCGGCAGATGTTACCGTACCAAAAGACCTGAGCATGCAAAGCATTCGTTCCCTGCCGGTATTCAGTGATCCCAAAAAATCGGGCTTGCTGATTTTAATTGTGGGCGGGGTATTGTTTTTACTTGGATCGGTACTGTTTATGCTGATGTGGGTAAAAGCTAACTTCGCTTTTGTTTTTATAGAATCGGTTGTTAAGGATGATGCTTCGTTTCGGGTGCCATTTCACAGGAATAAGCCCCAGGGGAATTCCTACCTCATGTGGAATATCCTTTTCAGCGTCGTGGTTATTCTGACACTTTGCGCTATAACTGTACCGCCGCTGGTAAATATTTTAAAATCAGGAATGCTCAGCGGCAAAACCGCTTTTGACATAGCTAAGATATTCGCGATAATATCACCCTATATTCCTGTTTTTATTATGAGCATCTTCGTACTTGTTCTGGTAAGCCTGATAGTAGTAGATTTCATACTGCCGATAATGTACAGGAAAAAGACCTGCATCGTAAAAGCGTGGTCCGTTTTTGGCGGTCTGCTGCAGAAAAATTTAAGCGACATCGTATTATATTTTCTGGTAAAGTTGGGCCTTGCAGTGTTGACCATTCTGATAAGTGTGGTCCTTGTGATATTAGGCGTTATTCTTTTTCTTTTGGCCGGCGGAATTGCGTGGTTATTGGGCTGGCTTGTATATCTGATAACGCCGCAGGCGGTCAAAGCAACCATGATTGTCGTGCTTATTGTAGCAGGCGTATGTATTTTGGTTTCTCTCGTTATTTTGTTTAGTTTAGTGTTTTTGCCTATTCCCGTATTTTTCCGCCTGTTTTCAATGTATGTTCTGGGCAGCATGGATGAATCATTGGATGTTTTTGCGCCGAATGTGTCCGAAATGGCGCAGGCCGAAGATGATGAGCAGTATAAAAAATCCATGGCACTGGTATGGCTTGCCGTACTATCACCGGTCATTATTTTAGTCCTGGCGCTGCTAACTGCCATAGCTATCCCGAATTTTCTGAATGCGAGACAAAAAGCGCAGCCGTCAGCCGAAAAAACTGATCGTGATAAGTCCGTTCCAAAAAATAAGCGGGTTACAGTTCACCTTAAAAACGGCAATTCATTTAAAGCAAGCATAGAACGAGAGTCCGGCAATAACATCTCGTTTGCGATAGACGGAGGAAGTTTCACATTACCGCGCAGTGATGTTCTGCGCATTGAACAGTAAGCCCCTCGCTTTCACCAGAGGGCAAATTGGAGGCAAGATGAAGCGTGCATTATTGGTTGGTTTTATGCTAGTCGCAGTACTATTTTGCTCAAATGTATATGCCTTTACGGTATCGTACGACCAGACTACTACCGGCGTACAAAAAGGCGTGGTTAACCAGACAAGTATGAAAATAAAAGATGAGAAAATGCGGATGGAGATAGATACGCCCCGGGGGAAGGCCATTACCATAATAGACGGCGCTTTTGCCTATCAGTATATTCCATCGGAGAAAAGGGCCTACAAGATGATGACAAAAGGTCCTACAAATATAAAAAACCTTTCCGATTACAGGGGTTATTTGTCGACATTAAATGCAAAAACAATCGGCTCCGAAAGTGTGGGTGGTTACGATTGCGATATATATGAATTTACGGATCCGGGCGCAAATGTAAGGGCAAGAGCGTGGGTTTGGAGAGCCAAAAATTTTCCGGTTAAGTACGAACTTGATCTTCCTTCAGGCCTGGTCACCACCTTAATGAATAACATCAAAGTAAATGAAAAGATTGATGATGCGGAATTTGGTATCCCGGCAGGAGTGGAAATCATAGAAATGCAGCGCGTGGTAGGACAAGGTAAAAACTGAAAACAAACAAATTAGGAGGTAGAGATATGGAGAATGAAAAAGAGAGCAAAGGTGCAAAAGCAGGTGCTCCGGAGGAAACGCCGGAACAAAAATTCAAAAGACTTGCAACCGCAAGAGTAAATAATGCCCTTAAAAAAATAAAGCTGATAGGCAACCTTGCGGCGCCGGCCTACAAATATACGGAAGAAGAGATAACAAAGATAATACAGGGCTTGAAGTTTGCGGTAGAAGAAGTAGAAGCGAAATTTGCGAAAGGTAAAAAGAAAGACAGCGGTTTCCAGTTATAAATCTTAACAGAGATCGGAATCGGATATGAGAAATAAAGGATCATCTTCTGTAAAGCCGTTATTTAATGTCCAGCCTAATAGAAATCCTTATAGCGGGCAAAGGCCCATATTTAAAAGCCCGCTATTCCCCGCACTTATATCGATGGTTATCGCGGCGATATACCTCTATTCGACTTTTTATTTTCCGCCCGTCAAGATCGCCAGGACAAAATTTAATGACTACTTTTTCCAGGTCAGGCTTACGCTGAATAACATTTTTAACAAAGAAGCGATTACGCCCAAAGATATTGTTCTTGTCACGGTTGACGAAGAGTCGTACGAACGCCTCGAAAAGAGATGGCCTTGGGAGCGGGATGTTTTCGCCGAATTTATAGATAAAATTTCGGAATACCATCCAAAAGTCGTAGCGCTTGACTTTGCCCTGTATGGCCATAGTCCGAATAACGAGGAAGCGGATACAAGGCTTGCCGATTCAATACGAAAAAACGGGAATGTGATAATTGCATCTGTTTACGGTAAAGAAAAATTGTACCTCGGGCCGTATGAAATTTTTGCAAAAGCAAGCAGGGGTTATGGTGTCATAGGCGCTGAGCGGGACATGGACAGTGCTATACGCCGCGTAAAGGCATTCGCGCTTGTTCTTGCCCCGCAAAAAGGCGGGGACATGTCATTCGAAGCAAAGGCCGCTGCTGCTTATCTTGGAGTGCCGTATAGCGGGATTCGACAGGAGGAGCGCCGCATTATAATCGGATCGAAGGATAAGTACATCGAAATACCCACAGACGATAACGGTTCTTTTTTGATAAATTACCTAAGCGATAAAGACGATATCGAGACAGTACCTATCTGGAGGGTGATGGTAGGCAAGGTTACACCGCAGATATTTAAAAATAAGCTTGTTCTTGTCAGCCAGACAGGAGAAATTTTTCACGACTTACACCTTACGCCTTTAGGTTATAAATCCGGCGGCTTAATAATTGCAAATGTATTAAACTCTATTATCACCTCTTCTTACATAAAAGAAGCCGACCCTAAATATGCCTTTCCGCTGATCGCATTTGTTTATTTATCAGCCTTTTTTGCATTCTACAAAAAACAAGTCATACAGGGATTTTTTGTACTGATTTTTATGATGCTGACATACTTAGCTGCATCGTTCCTTTTCTTTTTAAACAATACGCTGTACCCTACTTTTGATGTTATCGTTCTCCTGCCGATTTTATTTTTAGGCGTAACATTTTATAAGTATGCGATAGTAGTTTTAGAGGGACAGGAGATAAAAAAATTAGCGATCACCGATTCGTTAACATATCTGTATACGCACAGATATTTCCACTTTTTACTGGAACATATTGTAAAGAACGCGGCCGGTTCCGGCGGCGAATGTTCATTGATTATATTGAAGCTGCTCAATCTCGATCCTATAGTTAAGAATATAAGTTTTAATCAGGGACAGGCAGTTCAGCGAAAAATAGCGGATAATATTGTATTAAAACTTCCTAAGGGAGGATACGCAGCATATCTCGGCGCGGGAGAATTCGGCATACTTATGCCCAGAATCGGAATGGGAGAGGCTCTTGGCATAGCCGGCGGCGTGAGGGACAAGATAAAAGAAACTGACTTTGAAATAAAAGAGGACGTACTTAAACCCATCGTAGCAATAGGAGTTTCCGTTGTGAATCGTACAGCGTTTCCGCGGACAGGGACAGACCTGATGAAAAGTGCGCGCGCGGCTATGCTCAGGGCGCAGGAAGTAGGATATAATAAGGTCTGTAGGTTTAATCCGAATATAGATACTGCCGTATGCGATCTGGATGTTGACGAAAGGGCTATAAAAGATAAACTGAGCAGTGAATTCAGTTTTCTGGCCATAGACCTGGAGCAGAGGAATAAGGAGCTTGAGGATTTGCTGTATCGACTCAGCGCCACGCAGAAAGATCTTGAGGATGCGCATTTCGAAACATTAAGGTCGCTTATAGTGGCATTGGAAGAAAAAGATCCGTGTACTGCCGGACATTCCGAAAGAGTGGGTGAATATGCGGAAAAGATAGGCCGAAAGCTGCAGATGGAAGAAGAGGAATTGAGGATACTCCGGCAAGCGGCAATATTACACGATATAGGAAAAGTAGGAATGCCTCAGGATATACTCAGGAAACAGGCCGTCCTGAATTCGGCGGAAAGACATGTTATTGAACTGCATCCGGAATTCAGCGTCAAGATTCTGAGCACAAGCAAATATTTTAATAAGCACCTAAGCGCCATTAGAGATCACCACGAGCGCTTAGATGGCACTGGTTATCCGCGCCAGTTAAAGGGCGACCAGATTTCGCTGGAAGCACAGATTATAGCGATTTGCGATGTCTTTGACGCAATGTCTACCAACAGGCCTTACCGTGCGGCGCTTAGTTACGGTGAGGCGCTGCACGAAATATCGTCACATCCGGAAAAATATAATCAGAAAATAGCGCTTGCTCTTGAAGAGATACTCAAGAGCGAGCATAAGATTTAACCCGCAAAGAAGAAGCTATGGCATTGACGTATACTGAAATAGAACAAGAAAAGAGTATGCGGATATGGATATTTTTCATAGTTGTTCTTCTTTTTTATTTTTTGATAGCAATGATTTTGGGTAATGTCACAAAAGCGTTTTTTGTATTAAACGGCGGGACAGCCGATAAGACGCACCCGCTTCTTACGCAAAAAGAACTTCTATATATTATCCTGTTTGCATTCGCGGCTGCCGTCATACACGCAGTTTATTCCGTAAGTAATGCGATGCCGCTCATCACACGTAATCTGGATGCCCGGAACATCGATATATCGGATAAATATCACGAGCGCTTAAAGCAGATAGTGGATGAAGTGAACGTAGCTACCGGAAGCAAATACAATATAACACCCATAGTCATTCCGACCGTAGCCATGAATGCGTTTGCGATTTCGGACCACAGAAGAAATGCGGTTATCGGTGTAACGGAAGGATTGCTGTCAAAGTTAAATCGGCAGCAACTGGAAGCTGTGGTGGCACATGAGTGCGGCCATATTGTGTCTGGCGATTCGTTTCAGACGACTGTAGGGTGTGCACTGTTCAGGATTTATGCGGCGATGAGATTCGGAAGAGCACA
>JAQUMG010000126.1 GCA_028718265.1 Candidatus Omnitrophota bacterium | reverse complement strand
CGGAGTAGCCCATAAGGACAAATACATAGAAGAAGGCATAAGGTTTATGAAGGAGGGCATAGCGAGAAACAGAGACGTATATGACCTCTGGTTCAATATGGGATGGATATATTACCATAAATTACAAAATTATGACGAAGGCATCAGGTATTTCCGGTTGGCGACAAGACAGAAACACCCCAGCTACATAGACAGATTGATCGCGCACGCCTACCGTAAAAAGGGAGACATAGAATCGGAATATAAACAATGGCAGTACTGCCTTACGATATTCACGGACGATAAATATCACATCGACATCTCGAAAGAGCATCTCGAGAAAGCTAAAGAGAAATTAATAAAATCCGGTAAACTCAGGAAGCGCTAGACGTTATATGCGATACGGGATATTTTCGGATGTCCATTCTAACGTTGAAGCCTTTGAGTCGGTCATCGACGCGTTTAAAAAAGAAAAGATCGACATCTACGTTTCTGTCGGGGATATCGTGGGCTACGGCGCGGAGCCGTCTCGTGCGATCGAAATGACTAAAAGACTGACAGGTAATGCCGTTTGCGGCAATCATGACCGGGGAAGTGTCGGCTTACTCGATATCTCATCTTTTAATCCCTTTGCCAGAGAAGCTGTTTTGTGGACGGTGAAAAAGTTAAACGCGCCGGAACAGGTCTATCTTAAGGCGCTTAAAACCGTTTACGAAGATGAGAACATTACTGCGGTTCACGGTTCGCTTGATGAGCCGGAGCAGTTCCATTACATATTGGATGTTAATGCAGCATCAGAAACGTTTGGTCTGATGAAGACGCGGATTTGTTTTATAGGGCACTCTCACTCGCCGGCAATTTTTATGAAAACGGGCAGAAAAACAAAACCATTGCTTACGGCCGGTGCGAAGATTGAAAAAGGCGCCTCGTATATTGTAAACGTCGGCTCCGTGGGCCAGCCGCGGGACGGCGATCCGCGTGCATGCTACGCAATTTTCGATACGGCTAAGAATGATATCGAAATAAAAAGGGTTCCGTACGATATAGGAAAGGCCCAGGATAAGATTTTAGCGGCAGGGTTGCCGCCGATTTTGGCCGGTAGGCTCAGCGAGGGGAAATAGCATGGAAAAAGGCCGGATAAAAAAGCGGATCGAAAGCCTGCGGGAAGAGATAGAGCGCTACAATAAACTTTACTACATAGACGCAAAGCCCGTTATTTCCGATGAGGAATACGACAGCCTGGTAAAAGAACTGGCGTCGCTTGAAGAAAAATACCCGGAATTCAGGACACCAAAATCGCCCACCCTGAGAGTGGGAGGTAAGCCGACGGGTGAATTTATAACGGCCAGGCACATAGTGCCGATGCTCAGCATAGATAATACCTACACGGCAGACGAGCTTAGAGAATTTGACGTGCGGGTTAAAAAAAACCTCGCCGTCTCCGATATTGAATATGTCGTGGAGTTAAAAGTAGACGGCGCCAGCATATCGCTCCTTTACAGAAACGGGCAATTAGAGCGCGGAGTAACCAGGGGCGACGGCAGAGAAGGCGATGATGTCACGCGGAATATAATGACGATAAAAAGTATTCCGCCGGAGCTGAACACGGGCCATAAAACTGCGCCGGATATTATAGAAATCCGCGGCGAAGTTTACATGTCCGAAAAAGATTTTTTGAAGATTAATGAAGAGAAAGAAAAGTCCGGCGAGGAATTATTCGCCAATCCGAGGAATGCGGCCGCCGGTTCTCTGAAGCTTCTGGATCCCGCCATAGTCGCCGAACGCCACCTGAACATATTCGTGCACGGCGTCGGCGCTTTTGAAGGCGTTAAGATCGCAAGCCAGTATGAATTGCTTGAGTATATGAAAGCGATTGGTATGCGCGTCAATCCGGAAATAGCGAAATTTTCCGGCATAGAAAGCGTTATAAATTACTGTAACGGATGGGAAAAGAAAAAAGAAGAGCTTAATTACCACGTGGACGGCATGGTGGTGAAAGTAAACTCTTTTGCGTATCAACACACGCTCGGCGCTACTACCAAGAGTCCGCGGTGGATGATAGCTTACAAATTTCCGGCTGAGCGTAAAGAAACAAAACTCCTGGACATAACGGTTCAGGTCGGCCGCACCGGCATACTGACTCCGGTGGCCGTATTAAAGCCTGTTCATATATCGGGAACTACCGTTTCACGCTCTACCCTGCATAACATGGACGAAATAGCGCGAAAAGACATAAGAATAGGCGATGCGGTGATCGTCGAAAAAGGCGGGGAGATAATACCGCAGGTTGTCAGCGTAGTCAAAGGAAAGCGCACGGGCAAAGAAAAGAAATTTACCATGCCTAAACGATGTCCCGCCTGCGGTTCGGAAACCGTCAGGTCCGAAGGCGAGGTCGCAATAAGGTGCGACAATGTATCGTGCAAGGCGCAGATAGAGCAGAGGATATTGCATTTTGCCTCGCGGAACGCGATGGATATAGAAGGACTGGGGGAAGCCGTTGTTACGCAGTTAGTCGAAAAGAAGATGGTAGCGGATTACGGCGATTTATATTACCTCAAGACCGGCGACATAAAGAAGCTGGAAAGATTTGCGGACAAATCCGCGCAGAATCTCATCAGCGCAATAGAAAAAAGCAAGCAGAATGAACTTTTTCGGTTGATATTTGCATTAGGCATACGCCATGTAGGGGTCCATGTAGCGTGGCTTTTATACCAGAATTCCGGTTCCATAGAAAAGATAGCAGAGCAGAGTACGGAGTCCCTTCAATCCAATAAGGAGATCGGACCCGTTGTAGCGGAAAGCATCCGCGTATTTTTCGGTAATAAAGGAAACCTGAAGGTTCTTGCGAAACTGAAAGAAGCGGGTGTCAGCATGTCGGAAAAAATATCTGCCCTGAAGGGCATATTTTCCGGCAAGACTGTCGTTTTTACAGGCGAACTTTTATCCATGACCCGCAATGAAGCCGAAGAATTAGTCCGAAAGCTGGGCGGAGCGGCTTCCTCAAGCGTGAGCAAAGAAACGGATCTGGTAGTTGCAGGAAGTAAGCCCGGATCCAAATATGATAAAGCCAGAACCCTGGGCGTAAAGATAATCAGCGAAGAAGAATTCAGGGAGATGGTGAAATAATTTTCTGGTATCGTGCGGAGGAAATATGATAAAAACGTTTCTGAAAATTGCTCTTATAATTACAATGACAATCACACTGGCCGGCTGCCGAGAACTCGCTAGAAAGTTTACAAGAAAAAAAGCTCCAAAGGAAGAAAGCTATTCTTTTTACCAGGTTGAGGAATATAAGGCAAAGCCGGCCCCGGACAGATATCAAAACCATTATATTCTTTGGCATAATTGGCATGCGGAACTGGAGAGAAGCGAGGAGACTGCTTACTCAAGAGATATTATGAGCGCGAAGCAGGCATTCGACCACCTTGTCGCCATGAGAGACCTGCTTACGGACGAGCAGGCTAAAAAGCTGGATGTACAGATAAATGATATGAAATCCGTGATAGATGATATGCAGAAGCGGCATGAATGCATAAAAGACAGTGTCCGCAACCGCCGGTCGGTCGAACGAATAGGGCGGATTGTGCTGGATGAATTTTCGTTCAGAAGAATGAAAAACTATATAAAATCTGAAGACTGAGTGTCATAGAGAGAGGGGGTGGTTAAGTGAAGAAGCGGGTGATTGAAAAAATAGTGGTAGGCTACCTGGAAACGAATTGCTATATATTCGGAGACCTCGGGAAGAAAGAAGCCGCTCTTATAGATCCCGGCAGTAACGTAAACCGAATCAAAAAAGAAATTGAGAAACACGGACTTCATATTAAATGCATAATAAATACCCACGGGCATGGCGACCATATTTCCTCGAACGGTAAATTCAAAGCGCCGATTTATATACATAGGCTCGACGCAGATTTTTTGAGAAATGCCAAACTTAATATGTCAGCCTCCTTCGGGCTTTCCATAAAGAGTCCCGAAGCAAGCCGTATTTTGGAAGACGGGGATATCATAGACATCGGAGACTTAAAGCTTAAGGTCATACATACCCCGGGTCACACTCCGGGCAGCATATCACTTTTAAATGACGATGTGATATTTACCGGCGATACACTCTTTATGGGAGGAGTAGGCAGGACCGATTTCCCGTACGGTTCAAAAAAAGCCCTATCAGATTCCATAAAAGAAAAACTATTTGTTTTAAACGATAAAACCATAATTTATCCCGGCCATGGTCCGGAAAGCACTATCGGCGAAGAGAAATCACGCAACGGGTTTAGTGACCTCTCCGTAATATGAAGTGCTAAAATTTACACAACCTGTGTGTGACTGTGAAAGACAATATCGCTCAATTTCTGGACTATCTTTCGCTTGAAAGAGGCCTTTCTAAAAATACCCTCATCTCTTACGAAAGAGATCTTGGCAAGCTCACCACTTACCTCAAAAATAAGGGCATAGCTTCTTTTAGCGAGGTCAAAAAATCCGACGTGACGGATTTTATGCTTTCGGAAAAAGATAAGGAGCTTTCCGCAAATTCCATTGCCCGCGGACTTGCCGCCATAAAAACATTTTTCAGGTTTCTTGCCAGGGAAGGTTTTTTGAAAACAGACGTGGCAAGTATTATTGAAACGCCGAGGCTATGGAAGCATCTGCCCGATACGCTGTCTATTGACGAAGTCGACCGCATACTCAGCAAACCCAATCTGAAAGATTGGATAGGGATAAGGGATAAGGCGTGTCTTGAATTGATGTACGCTACCGGTATGAGGGTTTCGGAGATAGTTAACCTTAATCTTACGGATGCTAATCTCGATCTTGGAATAGTCAAGTGCTTGGGCAAGGGTTCAAAGGAAAGAATAGTGCCTTTGGGCAAGACGGCAATTACCGCAATAAAGAGATATCTTGATAAGGTGAGGCCCGGCCTTGCCAGGTCGGATTCCGAAAAAGGGTTGTTTCTCACGAGGCTGGGGCACAAGATGACGCGGCAGATGCTCTGGAAGATCATCAAGTTCTACACGAAAAAAGCCCGCATCGACAAAAATATAACACCGCACACTTTAAGGCATTCATTTGCGACGCACCTTCTGGAGAAAGGGGCGGATCTGAGGTCGGTGCAGGAGATGCTGGGCCACGCCAATATATCTACAACGCAGATTTATACTCATATCAACAAAGAGAGACTTAAGATGATTCACAGGCAATTTCATCCCAGGCCCTGAAAGGTCATATGCGCTTGGCGGTTTCGAAAGACATACTTCGGATTATCAGAAAAATAGCTGTGCTTGCATAGGACAGGGGATATAAGGCGTATCTGGTCGGCGGTTTCGTAAGGGATCTTTTATTAGGCGTAAAAAATTTCGATATTGATATTGCGATAGAAGGGGACGCATTAAAGCTTGCGAAGTATGCGTCGGCAAAACTGAACGCGGCATTGGTAGTTTACAGGAAATTCGGCACGGCAACTTTGATAATACCGGAGTCGCCTGAAAGCGCAAAAATCAAGATAGACATAGCGACGGCACGAAAAGAATCTTACAAACATCCGGCTGCGCTGCCTGCGGG
>JAQUMG010000125.1 GCA_028718265.1 Candidatus Omnitrophota bacterium | reverse complement strand
GGCACTTCAGGATATTGCAAATATAGACCTCACTTCTTTTAAGGCCTACGGATTCTATGATCTTAGTAAGAAGCTGGCCTGCCCGACCCACAAAAGGAAGCCCCTGAAGGTCTTCATCTCTGCCGGGCGCTTCTCCGACAAACATAAGCGCGGCATCCGGGTTACCCGATCCGAATACGAGTTTTGTGCGCGTTCTGCATAACTGGCAGCATTTGCTTCCTGCAATCTCGCGCTTCAGGACTTCAAGCTCTTTTTCCCTGGATACGGCCCTGGGGCGCTCAAAACAACTGCCGCCCGATTCGCGTTCCAGCTCAGTGTAAATCTTTAATGACTCGACTATATTTTTTAGTTCCGCATCTATATCCGGCCGTATTTATCCTCTATCCAGCAAACTTATGGCAAAGCTTGCAATATCACGTGAAGAATTCGGTTTTTTTATCTCATTAATTCTACTCTTTAATTCCTTTAATTTCTCGTCGGACCCCAGAATTTCTGCTATTACTTCTTTCGCCTTCTTCACATTAGGAGCCTGTATTGCCGCGCCGGCTTTCACAAGATAACGCGAGTTCCGTGCCTCTTGCCCGGGGATCGCAGAGGTAATTATCATCGGCAAATCCTTCGCCAGGGCCTCGGAAGATGTCAGGCCGCCGGATTTCGTCACCATGACATCGGACACCGACATAAATTCGTCCATATCATTGACAAATTTATAAACCTTTACGCCGTTGCCGGCATTCCGCGTCATCTCGCTTATTTCTTCATATAACTTCTGGTTGTTGCCGCATATAACCAGAAGTTGCTCAATCTCTTTAGCGCCCGAAAGTTCCTGTACCAGCTCTTTTATCGGGCCGACTCCGAATCCGCCGCTGCCTATCAGTACCGTTTTTTTCTTATCATCGATGCCTATTTTAGCGCACAATTCTTTCCTGTCCTTTTTAAGGGCAAAAACCCTGTCGATCGGAATACCGAATACCTTTATCTTATCCGGAGGCACCCCTCTTCCCATAAGGTGTTTCTTGCTTTCTGCCTGCGCTACACAATAATAATCTATTGCTTTGTCAACCCAGAAAGAGTGCATCATATAATCCGTTACTACCGATATAAGTTTAGTATTTTTCAGCATCCCTTTGCGCTTCATATCCGCCATCACTTCACTACCGAGAAAATGGGTATTTATGACTATATCAGGATTGTATTCGTTCAAAAATTTGACCAGCGCTTTAAATCCTAATCCATTATGAATTCGCCGGCCGAATACGGCTATGCATCTGTAGAACAACCTTGTATCAAGCAGATAATAAAAAATGCCCCATGCATAAGGTATCTTATTAACACAGAAGAGATAAAAACCCGGATACCCGCTCTTTAAAAACGGCGTCGAATAGTCCAGCGTATCAATTACTTTCACTTCTATATCGCTTCTGTTAATCTCCTTAAACGCGCTTTCTACCGCGGTTGCGGCTTTTCTATGTCCGGCGCCGGCGTTAGCGTAGGCTATGAGTATTTTTTTCATGTTCCTCCGTGCCCCTTTAGTACCCACTCTACGGCTTCAAGCAGGTTTCCTTTTATATAATCGGGCTGCGTATCCCATCCGGTTAACTCGGACAGGCACGTCTTGCCGGATAATACCAAAATCGTCTTCATGCCCATTCTTTTTCCGGCTTCGACATCTGCTATACTATCGCCTACCAAGTACGTATTTTTGAAATCTATATGCATCGTTCCGGCGGCCTGTTCTATCAGGCCGGTCTTCGGCTTCCTGCATTCGCAATTATCCTTATCATGATGCGGACAGTAAAAAAGGCCGTCTATTTTTCCGCCGCCGTTTTCTATCTCCTCCAGCATCTTCTTATTAAGGATGTCAAGGTCTTCCTGACTGAAATACCCCTTACTTATACCGCCCTGGTTCGAAATAATCAATACCTTATAGCCGGCTTTTTTTAATCGCTTCAGCGCCTCAATCGCGCCTTCAATAAAGAAAAACTCATCCCATTTAGTCACGTAGTTGTATTTTGTCCATCCGCCGGGATCTTTGTTTATTACGCCGTCTCTATCTATAAATATTGTTTTCTGCATCCGTGATTTCCTTTGCCATGTAACCTATCCAAAATACCACAACCGGTAAAAAATGAAGCAGGACGCGGCTCCCTGCCGTCTGAAGGTGGTATTTTATTTCAAGCGGAGTTATTAAATAAAACACCCCGTACCCCAAAAAAGCAAATAATATGGAAAGCGTTATGTACTTGGTATACCCCTTAAAAGCCGTTTTGAAATACAATATTAAGCCTGCGAAAAACACTAACAGAGATATATTCCATTTCTTGGGGCCGAATACGTGCTTCTGGTAATCGTTCAGGATAAGCGGTATCCTGCCTAAATTTTTAATCACAAGCGATCCTTTAAGAGTGTCTTTATTGATAAATTCGTTCGACAGCCCGACGGAGTGTATAAATACAAACCACAGCGTTCCTGCGGCTATAACGGCTATAGAAAAATATGCTATACCGCGCATTTCATTGGCCGTCATTTCTTTCCGCTCAAGAATCACAAAAAGCAACAATATGGAAATACTTATAAGCGAGAGCAGGGCGCCTTCGTTTTTGGCCCATATGGCAAGGATAGATAATACCGCAGCGAGCAATAAATACTTATTTTCCCTCTTATAGGCTATCCAAAGAAATAGATAAAAAAAGCTTATGGAATAGAACATAGCCAGTGCAAAATCTGCATATCCAATAGTAGCATAATTAAGAAAATGCGGGATAGTCGCCATAAAGAACGCCGAGACCAGTGCCAGCCTGTTTCCGGTTATCCGCCTCAGGGTAAAATACAGTATGATGAGAAGTGCTACGAAAAACATGGGAAATAGCGCCTTTACCAGAAGATCATTCCATCCGCCTATAAACATATATGTCCATGCCTGAGAAAGCGGTATAAATAACGGATAATCTCCGTGCTGAATATCCATGTTTTTATTCAAAAAAAGTTCGAACGGTATGCGGCCCGATTCGAAAAACATCTTGGCCTTAAACGCAAAATTACCTATCGCATCAAATGAATCTTCGGGCTTTACCAGTGCCTTGAAAAATGCATAAAATACCTGAAAGGTTATACCCATTAATAAAGCGATGTCAAATGCGCTCTTCTTTGATTCCGCAATCTCCTTGCCGGTGGGAGGGGTTTTCCTGAGGATAAAAAAATTGGCGCAGATTATAAACAGCCACGGAAGCAGCATGGTACCGATTGAGAACTTTATTTTTAAAAGCGAGTATGCAAGCATCTGAAGGGTAATTGCACCCAAACCTATTATATAGGATAATGCTATCTTCTCCGGTACTGCGAAAGACCTGTCGCGTCTGATAATCCAGAATAAGATGTTCCAGCCTATCACTATAGAAACTAAAAATGATACGATTAATTGTATTGTGGCCATCATTGTTTATTCCTTTTTAATATATATTTGTCATTGGTCAAAGAAGCCGTGGCTGAATAGCCGGACTTTGAGAATTTTACTTTGTAACATACGATATATCCCGGATTATCAATATCCCGCATAGCCGGGTATAAGTAATAAGGAAACCTGAAGTAATCCATAGAGTCATCATACTTTGCCTCAACTGTAAAGGTGGCATTTTCCGGGATTACATTTTTACAAAAAAGGATGAATTCATAAAATTCTTTTCCGGCGACATAGGCTCTTTTCTCTTCCAGTGACTTTCCCAGGAGGTTTTTATAGTCTTTTATCTCTACTTTAACCATGCCCCGCACAAGAAACAAAAGCCACATAAAGACCCACACTATGAATACTATCCTGAATAATATTGCATTTTTTATTTTCAAAATTGTCCTCCGTTATTCTACGAACTTGAACTTTATAATAGCCCACATGGCCTCAAGGCCATGGTAAAGCCTTATCTTTTTTCCCTCATCATAGCTCCTGCCGTAATACGATATCGGGACTTCGTAAAGACGGGCATGTTTTCTCATAATCTTCGCCGTAAGTTCCGGCTCAATGGCAAATCCTTCGGATTTTATCTGGAAGTCTTTTACCAGGTCTCTCCTGAACGCCTTATAGCACGTCTCAAGGTCGGTCAGGGTGCAATTATACATTATATTGAATAAAAATGTGAGGAATCTATTACCTGCCTGGTGCCAGAGCATGTGAACACGCTGAGGCCGGCCGCCGCCGAACCTGGAACCATAGACGGCATCGGCCGCTCCGTCCTGGATAGGTTTTATCAGAGCGGCTATTTCTTTCGGGTCATACTCCAGATCAGCGTCCTGGAGCATGACAATGTCTCCTTTTGCCGCGGCAAGGCCTGTTCTCACAGCTGCGCCCTTGCCGGTGTTTTTTTCATGAAGTATTACCCGGACCCTATCGCCCTGCAGGCTTTTAAGAATATCCCGCGTGCCGTCGGTAGAGCAGTCATCTACTATGATTATCTCTTTATCCTGCGGTTCGGCAGATTTTACGCGGTTTATGATTTCTTTTATGGTCGCTTTTTCATTATAGACAGGTATTATTACGCTTAGTATCATTTGTTTTTCTCCCTTTCAAGCATCTCGCGATACTTGGCATAACTGTATATCTGATAAAGCCCGCCGTTCATTGCAAATATAAATCCGGTAAAACCGTCCCGAAATCCTTTTTTTCCGATATACGCCCTCAGAAAACGGTCTATCATCTTTCGTATGGCGCCCCACGTCCCTATCCGCCTTTTCTCGGCAAACCATTTCTCCGCTTCAAGCGTCGTCTGATTATTTAAACTTTGGAAAAATTCGTGGTAATCCTTATATGAATAATGAAGCAACGGATTCTTTAAATGCCCGCATGTGCCGTTATAAAATACGCGCGGGTGCACTTTGACCTCTTCGTATTTGAACTTATCTTTTCTGAATAGCCTGACCTTACGCCCCGGATACCAACCGCCGTGCCGCACCCATTTATCGCCTATGAATGCTTTTATGGGGACCGTAAATACTATATCTTTGACCTCTTTCTTTAAAAGGTGCTTAAGCTCTTCGCGTAATTCGTCGGTAATACGCTCATCTGCATCAAGACTGAATACCCACTCATTCTTCGCAAGTGAATAGGCATAGTTTCGGTGCCGCCCCTCGATGTCCATTTTCCGTTCGTACACCCGTTCTGTGTACATATGCGCAATTTTTGCGGTCGCGTCGGTGCTGAAATCATCGAGGACGACGACATCATCAGCCCAGGATGCACTTTTCAGACAGTCTTCGATATTATCAGCCTCATTCTTGGCAATTATGACAATTGATAATGGAAACTTTTTGCTCATGATACCTCCAGTTAACGTAATCTATTTTAACCGCGTAATTTCTTTTTGTCGATGATAAAATCACCCAGCAAGATATACCGTAGCCCTGATTCGTAGAACATAATAAGCGCGTCCTCCGGCGAACATATCATGGGTTCGCCGCGTCTGTTTAATGATGTGTTTATGAGTACAGGCAGTCCTGTCTTTTTATGGAACGATTTAAGGAGTTTGTAGAATTTGGGGTTCGACTCCTCAT
>JAQUMG010000124.1 GCA_028718265.1 Candidatus Omnitrophota bacterium | reverse complement strand
AGGCGCAAAGATAAAACCGATGCCGGCTTCTTCAATCAATCCCGCTACCTCGCCGGCTGTTTTATTTATATTAACACCGAGTTTTTCCAGAAGATCGGCGCTTCCGCATTTGCCCGTAAAAGAACGATTGCCGTGTTTTGCCACCTTTAAGCCGCAGCCGGCCAGTACTATCGCGGATATGGTAGAAACATTGACATCGTTTATCCCGGCGCCGCCGGTACCGCAGGTGTCGATTAAATTTTCCGTCGGCACATTGATTCTGGTAGCTTCTTTTCTCATCACCTCTGCCGCGGCTGCAATCTCGCCCGCGCTCTCGCCCTTCCGGCTGAGAGCCGTCAGAAATTCTTTCACATCTTCCTTTTTTGCTTTTCCGCTCATTATTTCATTGAAGACGATGGTCATTTCCGGGTAATCAAGATCCTTTTTTTCTTGCGCGGTCTTTATTGCCTCCTTTATCATCTTCGGATCTCCAGAAAATTCTTAAGTATTTTCATACCCTCTTGAGTAAGTATCGACTCGGGATGGAATTGTACCCCATAAAGCGGATATTTCTTATGTTTAAGGGCCATTATCTCTTTTTCTTTTGTCTCTGCTGTTATGGAAAAACAATCCGGCAGCGAGTTCCTCTCTACTAAAAGAGAATGGTACCTTGTGGCTTCGAACGGGTTTTTTACGCTTTTGAATATGCCTTCGCCGTTATGATATATCAGTGACGTCTTGCCGTGCATCAATCTGACAGCTTTTGTTATCTTTGCTCCGAATGCTTCGCCTATCGCCTGATGTCCGAGGCAAACGCCTAAAATCGGGAGGCGCGGCGCAAAACTCTTTATTAGTTCTTCAGATATGCCGGCCTGCGCCGGATAGCCCGGCCCCGGCGAAATAATTATCTTTTCAGGTTTCATCTTACCTATGTCATTTAAATTTATTTTATCATTGCGGAAGACTTTCAGCTCGGCGCCCAGTTCGCCTAAATACTGGACGAGATTATAAGTAAAAGAATCGTAATTATCGATTACAAGTATCATCTTTATGCCTCTTCAATTGCCTTGATAAGCGCGCGGGCTTTATTGAGCGTTTCGTGATATTCTTTTGCCGGTTTCGAATCCGCCACTATGCCGGCCCCTGCCTGCACGTACGCCTTATTGTCTTTCACCAAAATTGTTCTTATGGTAATACAGGTATCTATATTACCGGAAAAACTGAAATATCCCACGCACCCGGCATACGTACCCCTCTTCCGCGTCTCAAGTTCGTCAATGATTTCCATGGCGCGTATCTTCGGTGCGCCGCTGACTGTCCCGGCCGGAAACGAAGCCCTGACAAGGTCGAACCCGTCTCTGTTTTTCGATAATCTCCCCACAACATCGCTGACTATATGCATAACATGTGAATATTTTTCAATCCTCATCAGTTCGGCTACCTTCACGCTGTTAAAATCCGCAACCCGTCCTATGTCATTGCGCCCCAGATCTACCAGCATTATATGTTCGGCTTTTTCTTTCGGATCCGCCAAAAGCTCCTTCTCAAGCTTAATATCTTCCGCCTCAGATCTTCCTCTCGGCCTCGTACCTGCGATGGGCCTCAGCTCTATATTCCTGTCTTCGCATCTCACCATTATTTCCGGAGACGAGCCTATAAGCCGTACATTTTTAAGCTTAAGATAATACATATAAGGAGACGGATTTATGGAGCGCAGCCCTCTGTAGATGCTGAACGGGTCCTTACCTCCGAGATCAGCTTCAAGCCTCTGGGACAAGACGACCTGTATAATGTCGCCGTTTTTTATGTACTTTTTCCCTTTCACCACCATGTCTTCGAAAGCTTTTTGAGTAAAGTTGGATTTTACGGTGATTTTTGAGGAAGTTTTGGGCCTCTTTGCTTCCTTTACCGCTCTTTTTGAAAGCATTCTGGATATCTTATCGATCTTGGCCACTGCTTCATCGTATACCGCGGAAGGATTAGCTTTTATATGTGCATTTGATATTATTTTTATCTTGTGCATGACATGATCGAATATAAGCAGAGTATCCGTCAGCATAAATACGGCGTCGGGAGTTTTAAGATCGTCGGGATTCTTATCGGGTATGTCCTCAAAAAAACGGATCATGTCATATCCGAGGTAACCTACCAGTCCGCCGGAAAAACGCGGAAGTCCGTTTACTTTCACAAATTTAAACTGCCGCATTACCTTTTTTATTTCATCCAGGGGATCCGAATCCGTCCTAAACCGTCTTACCTTTTTATTCTCGGTGATTTCTATGTCGCGCCCCTTGCTTTTGAAAACAAGCGACGGATTGGCTCCGAGAAAAGAGAACCGGGCTATGTTTGCCTCCCCCTCGACCGATTCAAGCAGATAAGAATAATCCCCTTCGTCTATCTTCAGAAAAGAAGATACCGGCGTTTCAAGATCCGCTTCGATCTCTTTATATACCGGTATCAGGTTGCCCTTTTTGGAAAGTTTTATGAAATCTTTTTTTGAAGGATAGTACATCTTAATACACCTTTTCGGGATCGAATATCTTTTTATCGGTTATTTCCAGCGCGCCGCTTTTTGAAACCTTCCTGAAATAACACGTAAAATATCCCGCGTGGCATGCGGCTACTTTTTGTTCTATCTTAAAAAGAATGGAATTGCCCTCGCAGTCAATGAATATTTCCCTGACGATCTGTATGTGGCCGGAGGTTTCGCCCTTCATCATCAGCTTGTTCTGCGACCTTCTGAAAAGGTATATCTTGCCCTCTTCCAGCGTTTTCTCAAGCGCTGCCCTGTTCATATAGCAGAGTGTCAGCACTTTGCCCGACTTATAATCCTGTATTATCGCAGGAATCAGTTCTTTTTCGTTAAACTTCAGCTGGTCTATAAATGCTTTCATGTTACTCCTTGTTTAGATCCGTACACTTACGCCCCGGTCGCGTAAATATTCTTTCGCCTGTTTTACCGAATATTCCCGGAAATGAAATATTGATGCTGCGAGTGCTGCCTCGGCTTTTCCTTTCGTCAATACTTCATAAATATGCTCAAGATTTCCGCAGCCGCCGGAAGCTATAACCGGCACGCTGACGGCTTCGCATACTTTTTTCGTGAGCTCTATATCGTATCCGTTTTTAGTCCCGTCGTAATCCATACTTGTCAAAAGTATCTCGCCCGCCCCCTGAGAGACGCCCGTTTTCGCCCATTCTATCGCATTAATATTCGTATTGTCCCTGCCGCCGTTTATATAAACTTCCCATTCGGCCGCATTTCCGCTTTTACGCTTGGCGTCTATTGCGAGAACTATGCATTGGCTGCCGAATTTACCGGACGATTTTTTTATGAAATCCGGATTCTTTACCGCGGCAGTATTGATTGATATCTTGTCGCAGCCGGCGTTAAGCAAATCCCTTATATCGTCAAGTTCGCTTATGCCACCTCCGACGGTAAACGGCATAAATACACACTTGGCTATCCGCCGGACGACATCTATCATCGTCTTGCGCTTCTCGTGCGAAGCCGTTATATCGAGAAAAACAAGTTCATCGGCGCCTTCTTTATCGTAAAGCTTTGCGTGCTCAACGGGATCTCCGGCGTCGCGTAGTTTTAAAAAATTCACGCCTTTTACTACCCTGCCCTCTTTTACGTCAAGACATGGTATTATTCGTTTGGTAAGCATGCCGTGATCACCTCTCGCAGATTAACGTTCCCCTCATAAAGCGCCTTTCCTACTATAACGCCTGTAAGATTTTTTCTCCCGAGGGTGGAAAGTTTCATTATATCGTCCGCGCAGGATATACCTCCGGCCACCACGACCGGCATATTGACTTTACTCAGAAAATTGTCGAGCCGTGTAAGATTAGGGCCGGCCAATGTACCGTCCACGGTAACATCCGTATAAATTATCGATGCCGCGCCAAGATGCTCCATCTGCCGCGCCATATCTATGGCATTTATGGTAGATGTTTTCGTCCATCCCTGTATCATTACGAAACCATTTTTGGCGTCGATGGAAACCACTACCTTATCACCGTACGTTTTAATCGCAGTTGATATAAATTCCAGGTCTTCGGCCACCTTGGTTCCTACCACGACTCTGGAAACTCCCACGTTGAGAGCCCATCTTATAAGGTCCATGCTTCTTATGCCTCCGCCTAATTCAACGGGTATGTTTACTGCTCTCAAAATCATGGAAATCGAGTCCATATTCTTCGGTTCGCCTGCAAGCGCGCCGTCAAGATCGACCACGTGCAGCATGCTTGCGCCCTGAGAGTACCATCTCCTCGCCATATCGGCCGGATCGGCAGAATACAAAGTGACCTGCTCGTAATTCCCCCTCACGAGACGTACCACATTGCCGTTTTTTATATCTATCGCCGGTATGATATCCATAAATGAGCCCACAACTTACGGAACGAAGTGACGTAAGTTGTAATTGTGTTTTGCCTGTTAGGGCGAATTTACCCCGAGCAACGCGAGGGGTTACAATCGTATAAAATTCTCCAGGAATTTCAGCCCGACCTGCTGGCTTTTTTCCGGATGATACTGGACCGCGTATATATTATCCTTCCATACCATCGACGTAAAATCGCAGCCGTAGTCTGTAACTGCCGCTATTATTTCCTTGTCCCGGGGCCTGACGTAGTATGAGTGGACAAAATAAAAAAAGGCGTCGTCATTTATACCTTTGAAAAGCGGGCAATCCGCCCGCTTCTTATTAAGCTGATTCCATCCTATATGCGGCACTTTTAAAAGCGGATCTCTGAATTTAACCACATCGCCTTTTAAGATACCCATACCACCTGAAGACCCGCCCTCTTCGCTCTCGTCAAATAAAAGTTCAAGCCCTAAACATATTCCCAGATAGGGCTTTTTTGCCGCGATGGCATCTTTTAGAGGTTCAATAAGGCCTAAGTTGCCAAGCGCGCTCATGGCGTCTTTGAAGGCGCCGACACCCGGCAATACTATCTTGTCCGCTTTTTTCAAATCGGAACTTTTTTGAGTTACTTTAACCTTAGCGCCTAAACTCTCAAGGGCCTTGGAGACACTGCCCAAATTGCCTGTTTCGTAGTCGATAACTGCTATCATATTTATAGTACACCTTTTGTCGAAGGTATATCTTTTCTTCTGGGATCGACTTGGGTCGCCTGATCCATGGCGATACCGAAGGCCTTGAAGACGGCTTCCAAAACATGGTGCACGTCGGAACCGGAAGTCTCAATGTGCAAATTCATATTGAGGTTCTTCGCAAGACTATCCAGAAAGTCCATGCCGTCATCAAACGAATAACCCTTTTCTGCTCCCAGCGGTACTTCCGGGATACTTTTTTTGAATGCGTACCGGCCGCCTATATCGACGACAACCTTTGCCCGCGCCTGGTCCATCGGCACTTCAGCCGAGCCGTAACGCCTGATACCCTTACAATCGCCCAGCGCATCTTTGAAGGCCTTGCCCAGGCATATTCCTATATCCTCATTCGTATGGTGTGTATCAACGTTCAAATCGCCCTTTGCTTCTATTATAAGATCAAAAAGGCCGTGAAACGTAAAAAGATCAAGCATGTGGTCA
>JAQUMG010000123.1 GCA_028718265.1 Candidatus Omnitrophota bacterium | reverse complement strand
AAAAATAAAGGCCATTGAAAGGCTTATTGCGAAATTGCCGACGTCTTTAGATGAAATAAAGGCGTTGATGGATAAAAAATTATATGCAGATGTAGTAACTTTATGCAAAAAACGGACAGCGATAAACCCTTCCGACGTAACGGCTATAACATACATGGGAATTGCCTTAGAAGAGTTGGGGCAATGGCAGCAGGCAGAGAGGCTTTATAAAACAGCGATAAAACAAAGCCCTGATTATCCGACTCCATATTATCATCTCGGTAAGCTCTTTTTATTAAAAAGAAAAGACACACAGGCTGCAATCAAAGAAATCGAGATCTTTAAAGAAAAATCTGAAGAATTGTCGAAAGTTGATAAACAGGCTAAGGAAGGAATCATAGTCGCGCAGCATCTGCTTGTGTATATTTATAACGAGACCTTACAGGATTATAAAAAAGCGGTTCAAGAAGGTAAATATCTTTTGGGATTAGCGCCAGAGGACCAAGCTGCGCATTATAATCTGGGTATAAGCTACCTATATTTAGATAAAAAATCCATGGCGTATACTGAATTTAAAAAAGTTATTGATTTAAATCCTACCTCGGAGATTGCCCGCTACGCCAAAGAAGCTATAGAATCTATGCAAAAATACTCTAGCGTGAGATCTCTGCCGTATAGTAGCGAATAAGACAACATACCGGATTTAAAACTATTACTTAACAAACCCTTTTTTTCGCAGAAATTCTTCGGTTATTTTTGAATTCGCAGGGCCTTCTTTATTGAGATTTAAGGCGTATTTTCCCAATAGATCAAACTCAACATTTACGTAATCCCCGGTTTTTTTACTTCCTAAAATCGTATTTTTTGTTGTATGCGGAATTAAGTAAACCGTAAAATCATCCGAGCCTAGTTCAGCAATAGTCAGGCTTACACCATCCAAGGCAACGGAGCCCTTAGAAACGATAAATTTCATGTTCTCTTTTGGTATTTTTATTTTAAGTTCGCCGGCAATTTTAATTATTCTTCCGACACAATCTATATGGCCCGCAACGAAATGACCGCCTAACCGATCCCCTGCCTTAAGCGCCCTTTCTAAATTAACCATTTCGCCTGTTTTAAGAAAGGGCAGATTTGATTTTTTTATCGTCTCCTCTATAACATCAAAACTTGCGGTTTTTGGTTTTATATCCGAAATAGTAAGACAAACACCGTTTACAGAAATACTGTCCCCAGTTTTTTGGCCAACAAAAAGCGAAGATTCAATTGTTAATTTATAATCCTTTATTTTTTCAATTGCTTTTACTGTGCCTAAATCTTCGATTATGCCTGTAAACATTTCACATATCCTTCTACCAGTAAATCCGTGTCAAACCTTTTATATTTTATGTCCCGTAAAATCAACCCCTGCTTGACCTTCTCAGCACCTTCTCCCTCTACGGAAGTAATCGCGTCTCTGCCGCCTATAATCTTCGGCGTAACAAAAAACAGGAATTTATCCACCAGTTTCGCATCAACCAGGCTGCCTATCAATTCTCCTCCACCCTCAACCAGCACGCTTGTAATCTCTCTTTTGCCTAACTCTTTCATAAGCTGTGCCAAATCAGCTTTTCCAGCGACGTCTTTTAAAACTATTATTTCAGCGCCAATCTTTTCAAACTTATTTATCCTATCCTTAGGTGCCTTTTTTGTCGTGGCTATAATCACTTTCGCAGGCGATTTTCTGCTAAATATTTTTGCGTTAGACGGTATTTTTAACATAGAATCAACAATAATTTTTATTGGCCTTTGGTCTTCGGTCTTTTGTCTTCGGTCTTTATTTGATATTCTGCTGGTTAACAATGGATTATCTTTAATCACTGTCCTTGCGCCTACCATAATCGCGTCAACCCGACTGCGCAGCTTATGAACATATTGACGGGACTTTTCGTTTGAGATCCATTTTGAATCCCTTGTCTTTGTTGCTATTTTGCCATCTAAACTTTCAGCTATTTTTACTGTTACAAACGGCGTTTTTTTTGTAATATATTTTATAAAAGCCTCATTTAATTTTTTCGCATCCTTTTCCAAAATACCATTTATAATCTTTATCCCGGCAATTTTGAGCCGCTTAAAACCGTTGCCATTATTTAAAGGGTTGGGGTCTTTCATAGCTGAAACAACCTTTTTTATGCCGCTTTTTATTATTGCCTCTGTGCATGGAGGCGTTCTCCCAAAATGATTGCATGGCTCCAAATTTACATATAGTGTAGCTCCTTTTGCGTTAAGCCCTGCCGTTTTAATCGCGGCTATCTCTGCATGGTCACAACCTGCCTTCCTGTGATATCCTTTACCAAATATCCTGCCATTTTTTACAATCACCGCTCCGACCATCGGATTTGGGCTGGTTTTCCCCAAACCTTTTTCGGCGAGTTTTAAGGCCATCAGCATAAAATCGTTATCGTCTCGCATCTTTTAATTTCTCTACTAATTCATAGGGCACCGTAACCGAACCCATTAAAATCCTGCCTTTACCTAAGCCATGGCAGTCTGAGCCGCCGGTCATAAGCAGATAATATTCTATCTTCATCGTCTCTTCCAGTAACTATTATCACTCTGCCTTCACATGCCAAATATAGAGGATCAAAACCAAGGAGTTCGCAAGCGCCTCTGACGCCTTCGGTAACCGGCAATCTGTTTTCGTCTATCGCTATCCCGAACTTTCCACCGGCGGCCATTTCATTGAGAGTGGTCGCTACGCCTCCCCTGGTCGGATCCCTCATAAATTTAACTTTATCCGAAATCTTTAATACCCTGGCGATCAAATCATTTAGCGGCGCGGAATCGCTCTTAACTCCAGACGAAAAAGATATGCCTTCCCTCTTCGAGAGCACGCTTATAGCGTGCTCTCCGATCGCGCCGCTTAAGATAACGCTGTCTCCGGGCCTTATCTTCTCCACTGAAAGCCCCGGGTAATATATTTCACCGATACCGCTCGTATTTATGAATATCTTATCGCATGAGCTTCTTTCGACTACTTTAGTATCTCCGGTAACAATCTCAATCCCGGCTCTCTTAGCGGCCGCTGAGATAGATCTGACTATTTTCTCTAATAGATCTATGTCGAGGCCTTCCTCGATTATCATCCCTAGCGATATAAATAACGGCTTCGCTCCGCAGACCGAAAGATCGTTTATGGTGCCATAAACCGCAAGGCTTCCTATATCCCCTCCCGGGAAGAATATCGGATTTACGACGTAAGAATCAGTCGTGAATGCAAGCGCCTTATTTCCTATCCTAATGATAGCTGAATCCTTCTTCTCTCTTAAGATAGGGTTGCCCAATTCTCTTATGAATAAAGAGTCTATCAGCTTATGCATTAACGTTCCGCCGCTACCGTGGGTGAGTAGTATCTTTTCCATATTTATAATATGCCGCGCATATTCCCTCGCTCGAAACCATACATGCTCCGGCCGGTTTCTCCGGAGTGCATGCCCTGGCGAACGATGGACAATCGTAAGGCGTCTTTAGCCCTTTCAAAATATATCCGCAAAAACATCTTATATTATCTTTCGGCGCTTCTATTATAGGATGAAATTTTAATTCAGCGTCAAATTTCTTATAGGCCTTTCTTATCTTAAGCCCGCTCTTCTTCACACATCCTATTCCCCGCCATACCGATGAGGATTTTTCAAAAACTTTATTTATGCTATTTCTCGCCAATGGGTTACCGTTCTTTTCTATTATCCTATCATACTGGATCTCAACTTTCGGTTTTACTTGCTTGATGATCATAAATATTGACTGCAGAATATCAATAGGCTCAAAGCCTGATATTACACAATTTTTTTTATAGATCTTGCTCAAGAATTCGTATGGATGCGCTCCTATTATGGCGCTGACGTGTCCCGGAAGCAAAAACGCGTCTATTTTTATAAGCTTATCGGAAGTAAGTACCTCCATCACTTCTGGCATCGTCTTGTGGCCGCAGAGAACGGAGTAATTGCTCAGGCCTTTCTTCTTTGCGATAAGGATAGACTGCGCCACCGTCGGAGCCGTCGTCTCAAAACCTATCCCTAAAAATATCGCTTCTTTCTTAGGATTTTTTTCCGCAATTTGAAGCGCATCAAGACTTGAATAGACTATTCTTATGTCGCAACCGTTGGCTTTCTCTTTTTCTAAGCTTGAGCGTGAACCGGGAACCTTCAGCATATCACCAAATACGGCTATTATAACATCCTTTGTGCCTGCAATAGCTATTGCCTTATCAATATATTCATTCGGTGTTACGCAGACCGGGCATCCCGGGCCTGAAATAAGTCTTATATTTCGCGGCAATATATCCTTAAGCCCGAACCGGAATATGCTCATCGTATGCGTCCCGCACACTTCCATGATATTGTAAGTGCGGTCGAGATCCACAACTCTACGGATCTGATCCGCCACTTTATCTATCAATCGCCTATCCCTAAACTCGTCAACGTATTTCATTTCTCAGTCCTCTTTCGAATAAAACTTTCCTGTTTCTATAATTAACTGTTCGCGGGTCCTGCCATTGGATCTCCCAAATTTCCCTTCGCCTACTAGTAGGAAATTCCGCATGCTTCGGGGAATTTCTCTAAGTGTAATGTCGGGTGTATGCGAAATTTCTTAATGGGGGGGTTAATAAAGTAGGTGCGCATGTAGCATCTTGTTATTCTTAACCCCCCATCCCCCATTTCGAAATTCGGGTCCCATCCAATGTCACCCGCGCTGATATCTCCTTGAACAGAAAAGTTTTATTCAGCCCGTCTTCAGAGTAATTTTTTCGCTTGCTTCTATGGCGGACCCTGCGGGGTACCGCCTGAAGCGGCGTTAAATAATTTTTACACCTTATGGCGGTATAGCAAAAAATTTAAATTCCTGAAAGAAGTTAAATTTTTGTAAAAATTATTTCCGAATAAATTTACATGCCCAATGTAAATTTATGTCCGCTGAAGGCGGGCCCCGCGGGGTCCGCCTTCAGCTCGGGATGAAAAAACTATATTCCCTTAAGCGCTTTGAGGGTCTTTTGCGCTTCTTTCTCTTTGACCCTTTCTATCGCGAATCCCGCGTGCAAAAGGACGTATTCGCCCAACTTGGGACTTTTGATGAGCGAGAAGTTCGCCTTTCGCTTCAGGCCGGACGACTCGACGAAACCTTCGTCACCCTTAACTTCAACTATCTTCATCGGCACTGCTAAGCACATAGTATCCTCGCGTTCGCTATAGCGATCTGCCCTATCGGTATGCCCGAATCGTTCGTCTCAATGTTAGAATGCGCATAGGCCTCAAAACTATTCCTGCTCAATAACTTAATCGCCCTATCTTTCAAATATCTATTTTGAAAAACCCCGCCCGACAATACAACTCTTTTCATCTTCGATATTCTGGCTGTGCTTAATATCATTTCGGCTATCGAATTATGGAACTTAGCCGATATTATCGAAGAGACTTCTTTCTTTTCCATGTCGCGGACTATTCCTTTAATGATCCTGGCGCTACCGCCCGTGCCATAGCTATCATCGATATTTTTTACGGCTATCCTATCCAATCCTATCGGCAATTCCGCCTCGAATTTCGCTCTTCTTTTAT
>JAQUMG010000122.1 GCA_028718265.1 Candidatus Omnitrophota bacterium | reverse complement strand
ATCGAGCTATGCAGGAATTGTCCGGATTGGAAATACCGGTCATGGAAGCATAACTATTGGAAGATCGTAAAAGTCGCCGAGGTAAAAAGGAGTAAAAAAGTCGCTTACCTTGATATGCAAGATATGGAAGGCTGTATCGCCGACCAAGGTAAAAAGAAAGGTCGCTGATGAGGATCGGCATTTTGCAGCCTGGCTATCTTCCGTGGCTGGGTTTTTTCGAGCAGATATACAAGAGCGACGTTTTTGTCATTTACGACGACGTCCAATACGATAAAGAGGGGTGGCGTAACCGCAACAGGATCAAGACTGCTAACGGGCCTCAATGGCTTACGGTCCCGGTGCTTTTGAAATCCGAGAAATTCCCCATCATTAATAAAGTAACAATCAATAATACCACGGACTGGAAAAAGAAGCATTTGCTCTCGATAAGATATAGCTACGCCAAATCGAAGTTCTTCGATGATTATATTTCAATTTTCGAAGAGGCATATTCGAAAGATTGGGGTTTGCTTATTGATGTCGATATGTACTTCATATACAGGATGCTCGAATGTTTCGGCCTGGGAGGGAAAAAGATCGTCATGGCTTCAAGCCTCGACGTAACGGGAGACAGGGATGAGCGCCTTATCAATATTTGCAAGAAGTTCAACGCGGACACGTTCTACGAAGGGGCTGCAGGGAGAAACTATATCAAAGAAGAAGATTTCGCGAAACATAACATAAAAGTGGAATTCCAGGATTACAAGCATCCCGCATATGACCAGTTATACGGCGAATTCATTCCCTATCTTTCAGCGGTAGACCTATTGTTTAACCATGGTCCGGGCAGTTTATCGGTGATCATCCAACAAGAGCGCGATCAAAAGGAGACATAAAAATGAAGAAGACCGTATTCATTACCGGCGGCGCAGGTTTTATAGGAAGCAATTTTGTCAGGTACATATATAAAAAGTACCCCGACTATAAGATTATTGTCCTCGACGCGCTTACTTACGCGGGAGACGTGGAAAATCTGCCGGTCAACATAAATAAATATGACGGGAACAATATCAAATTTTGGTATGGAAACGTGAAAAACGCTGAACTGGTAGATACCATCGTTTCGCAGTCGGATATTGTGGTGCATTTTGCGGCCGAGACCCATGTGACGCGCTCTATATATGACAACTATTTGTTTTTCGAAACTGACATTCTCGGGACGCAGACCTTATCTAACGCTGTTTTGAAATACCGGAAACGCATCAAGAAGTTCATCCATATTTCCAGCTCCGAGGTGTACGGGACCGCCGAAAAGGAAAAAATGGATGAAGACCATCCTTTAAAACCGATGAGCCCTTATGCTTCGGCAAAAGCGGGTGCGGACCGGTTAGTGTATTCTTACTGGGCAACTTACGGTATCCCTGCGGTGATCATCCGCCCTTTTAATAACTACGGCCCCTACCAGCACCTCGAAAAGGCGATACCCCGTTTTGTCACTAGCTGCATCCTTGACGAGCCGATCAGGCTGCACGGGGACGGGAGTGCGTCCAGGGATTATGTGTTTGTCGGTGATGTCTGTAACGCGATAGATATCATCATGCATTCAGATGTCAAAAAGGTGAAGGGAGAGGTTTTTAATGTCGGATCGGGGACGCACAGGAGCATGCTCTCCATCGCCAAGGACGTAGTGAGATTGATGGATAAAGATGATTCTATTATAACCTTCGTCGGCGACAGGCCCGGCCAGGTCTTCAGGCATACGGGTGACGTGACGAAGATCAAGAAAGCCCTGAAATGGAAACCAAAAGTAGGCTGGGAAGAAGGGCTGGAGAAAACAATAACCTGGTATCAAAATAACAGGAACTGGTGGGAGAAGCAGCTTTGGATGCGGACGGTGCCCATTATTACTAAAACGGGCAAACGAGAACTGCACTAATGCATAAGTTCGATAGGGGTGTTTCACTGATTTGCTGGGGTTATAATGAGGAAGAAGCAATAGAACCGTTTCTCGAGAAAGCTACTCGGATAATGGAAGATGCCGTCGAAGATTATGAGATAATATTCGTTGAAGACGGAAGCACGGACCGGACGTTTGATATAGCGAAAAAATTCCAGGAAAAAAATCCTAAGCTGAAGATCTTCAGGAATGAGAAAAATTTAAATATCAGTATTTCATGCCAGCGGGCGATACAGAGGGCTTCCAAAGAATTTTTATTTTGGGAGACGGTTGACTGGTGTTATGATATTTCAAATTTACGCCTTTTCCTTGAATACCTGAAGACATACGATATTGTCCAGGGAGTAAGAAGGAAACCGGTTGAGGTTAAAGTTAAATTCTTAAAACCTTTTGTTGCGGTATCAAAATTGTTCGGCATAAAACACCTGACCAGGCGGTCAGATACGGTACAGAAAGCCGTTATCTCCGTGATCAATTTCATCTTGATCAGGGTCTTGTTTAGGATCCCTTTATCCGATTTTCAGAATGTCACGATTTACCCCACGAAATGGATCCAATCGATAAAATATGAGTCAAATAGTTCTTTCGTCAACCCGGAAGGGCTGATAAAGTCCTATTGGAATGGCATGTCGATAAAAGAAGTCCCCATTGATTTCATTCCCCGGCGAGAAGGAATTGCGAAGGGGACCAGGCCCAAGGCGATAATGAATTCGGTCAAGGATATTTTTGTTTTATGGTTTAAATGGGTAGTAATGAATAAGAGAAATTTTGTGAAAAAGGGCTCAGTAGACAGGCTGAAAACCGTATAATGGAGCGACGAATGAAGATCATGCTTTTAATCCCTCCCACTGACCTTAAAAAGTCCTATGGTGAGTTGAAAAAGTTTTCGAATCCACAGCCTTCAATCGGTATAGCCTATATAGCGTCCGCTCTTAGGGATAATGGTTATTATGTCAAAGTCATAGATGCTTATGTATGCGGCTACGCTTTAGAAGAGATCCTTGGCTTTATCGAAGAGTTCGGCCCCGATGTTATAGGGATAAGCGTTCTTACTTCTTCAGCCGATGTCGTATATGAGATCGCTAACAAGGTCCGGGCCCTTTATCCAAAGATCAAAATTGTGATGGGAAACCTGCATGCCTCTTTATTTTCTGACGAGATATTATCCTCAAATTATGCCGATTTTATAGTGCACAAGGAAGGCGAGTTGACGATGTTGGAACTTCTCCGGACTCTCGAAAGTAAAGGTGACCTGGAGAGCGTGAAGGGAATATCTTTCAGAAGGAATAATAATGTCGTAAATAATCCGCCAAGGCCGCATATAGACAATTTGGATTCCCTGCCGTTCCCTGCCTGGGATTTGCTGCCTATGGACAGGTACGCCACGGATCCGAGAACCCAGGTCAAAAAAGGCTTTGTCGAATTACAGATTCTTGCGACAAGAGGGTGCCCAAACCAATGCACCTTCTGCTCCTCGCATACAGAAAAAAGCCTGGGTAATAAATACAGGATGAGAAGCCCGGATTTAGTCGTTGATGAAATGATTTATATGTATGAAAAATATGGCAGAGAAGTCTTTTCCTTTACTGATTTAGCTTTTCCTTTGGTAAGGTCGCATGCCGTACAGTTCTGCAATGAAATAATTAAAAGGGGATATAACGAAAAATTCAAATGGGTGACCGAGTGCAGGGTCAAGCCCCTTGATAAAGACCTATTATCGCTCATGAAGAAGGCCGGTTGCGCAAGATTGTGTTTCGGCGTAGAGTCAGGGAATAATCAAATTTTGCAGTCTCTTAAGAAAAATTTCACCACGGAAGATGTCAAAAGGGCCGTTAATATGGCATCTGAGGCCGGCCTGGTAGCCGATGCCATGTTCATGATCGGACTTCCCGGGGAAACAGAAGAGATGATAAACGAAACCATTGATTTCGCAAAGGGGTTAAACATAAGATATGCGATTTTTAACATTTTTGTCCCGTACCCGGGCTGCGAATTATACGATAGCCTGAATGCGCAAAAGAAGATCCGGTTTAAGAATTGGAGCGATTTTACTTCTTATCCCGGTTTTTCGGGAGGGGTTCCCGTCTATGTGCCGGACGGTTTGACCAAAGAAAAGCTTATGTACTTGCAGGAAAAAGCCATGAAAGGATTTTATTTAAGGCCGCGGTTTATTTTTAATGAAATCCTTAATTTTAAGGCGGATAAAATAGGGCACTATGTTGATGGATTAAAATGCATGCTTTTCCACAGATTAGGCAAGTAGGCTATATGAAAATAAATAAAGTCCTCTTCAGCCTTAAATATGCGTTAATAGGTCTTTTGATCTGTTACGCTTTCCGGATGTTAGTGTCTTATGCCGTTCCTTTCCCGTTCTCAAACGGAAACGTTGCGATCGGGATCTTATTGTCTTCGGCCTTCGTCCTCATAATCCCAGGTTATTTGCTGTTTAATATAATGCAGTTAAGAAAAAGATATGAAATGGATTTCTTTGAATTATTTGCCGTATCTTTCGGCTTAAGTTTTTTGATCATCGAAATTTTTTGCATTCTGGCTATGGAGATGCGGTTAAATTGCTTCAAAATATCTTTAGGAATGATATTGGCTTGTCTCGTATTATTTTTAATCAGCTTTTTCAAGGAGCGCAGGGCCTCCATAGATTATTTGGGCGTGTTAAGGGCCAACTTCAGCAGGATCAATGTCATAATTTATTTCCTGTCCATCTTATTCATCATATCCACAGCGGTGCTGTTGTTTAAGATCGAGAGCCCTCTTCGGACCAATGAGGACATGATCCACGTATCCGTAATAAGAAAATTATTGGAAAACCCCGAATTGACCAGGACAAACATTTGGATGAAAGAGGGGCTGGCTTATACATATATATATCCCGGGGTGCATTTCCTGATCGCTTTAATTTCCAGGTTCTCGGCGATAGACCCGATAATAGTCTATGCCAAGATAAGATTTGTCCTGGGGATTTTATCGTTACTGGTGATTTGGACCATGGGGAAGACGCTTTTTAAGTCAAAATACATAGCTTTTACGATTTTAATCTCCTGTGTGGCACTGATATTCAATGGCGCAGCGGGCAAGCTGCCGGGGCTTTATTGCGGGCAGCTTGTGCCTATTTCGCATACATCGGATATAGCCATGGGGATATTATTGCCTCTGGTTTTGATATTCAGTTTTAAATACATATTAAATAAAGGGGTTTTTAATAGATTTTTCTTCATATCTATCTTGCTGGTCCTTTCGCTCACCATTGTGCATGTTCGCGAGACCGTGCAGATCCTTTTTTACTATTGTTTAACTTTAATCGCCTACCTGGTATTCAACAGAAAAGATAAAACTACAATTTACAAGATCCTGCTCTTCGTAATCTGCGTACTGATTTTAGGCGTAGCTTATAATCTTATTTATAAAAGCAACGTAGGGCATATCCAGACCCTGGAACACATGAGAAGGGAAAAAGCCGTAGGAGTGTTCAAGGACCTTTTAAACGATCCCAAGATGGCTTTTTCGACGCCCGATACTTATCCCGATTCAATGGATTTTATTCCGGGAGGGAAGCTGATATTTAAAAAATACATATCGCTGGCCATTCCGCTGTCTTTGACGGCGCTATTGCTGTTCAGGCGGACATTCTGGGG
>JAQUMG010000121.1 GCA_028718265.1 Candidatus Omnitrophota bacterium | reverse complement strand
CAAGAGCGGCCAGGTCGGCGCATTGCGTCAGGGCATAGCCCGCGCGGTAATAAAGATAGACCCTTCTCTGAAGAAGAGCCTTAAGACCGCCGGTCTTCTGACGCGTGATTCGCGTATGAAAGAGCGCAAAAAGTATGGCCAGAAGCGCGCACGCAAGCGATTCCAGTATTCTAAGAGGTAATGAAAAGTAAATAATTTCCGCCAAAAGCGGATCCCGCCACGGCGGGGAAAAAATACCTATCAGGTCAATCTCGACGAATAATGGTTGACATGATAGGTATTTTCTTTTATAATTAGAGTCTATAACCGTCGGAGGTATGAAAATGACAAGAGTAAGCGTCGTCGGCGCAACCGGATATACCGGCGAAGAATTGGTGGCTATATTGACGTCTCATAAGGACGTGAAAATAACTACTCTGAGCGCTATTATCGATAAGCCGACAAAAATGTCGGAACTCTTCCCGCGGATCAAGGGGAGGCTGGATATTATCTGCAAAAGTTTTGATTTTGACGAAACAGCAAAATCTTCGGACGTGGTGTTTCTGGCGCTGCCTCATAAAGTTTCAATGGATTTTGCGCCGAAATTTCTGAATGCCGGCAAAAAAGTCATCGACTTAAGCGCCGATTACAGGCTGCCGCACGATATTTACGAGAAATGGTACGGCAAGGGGCACAGCGATGTGAAGAATATAGAGAAGGCTGTCTACGGACTTCCGGAGTTGTACAGAAGCCGGATAAAAAATGCATCGCTCATCGCTAATCCCGGCTGCTACCCGACAAGTATTATACTTGCAGTTGCCCCGCTTTTGAAGAACGGCATTGTAGAGACGACGGGGATAATCGCGGATTCAAAAAGCGGTATAACGGGCGCAGGCAGAAAGGCATCCATAGACCTGCTTTTTGCGGAGATAGCAGATAACTTCAAAGCGTATAAGATAGGTTCTCATCAGCACACGCCCGAAATAGTGCAGGAACTGAAAAAAATATCCGGTAAGGACGTAAGCCTGCTTTTTGTGCCGCATGTAATACCGATAAGAAGAGGCATACTTTCTACCATATATATGAAGCCGAAGAAGAAGGTAAGCCAGAAGGAAATAAACGACATTTACGCCGGTTTTTATAAGAATGAATTTTTTGTGAGATTCCTGGGCGAGACATTGCCCCAGATAAAAGACGTGGTATATACCAATTTCTGCGATGTCGGGGTAAGGATAACCGACGAGCATATCGTAGCGGTATCCGTAATCGACAATCTGGTGAAGGGCGCGGCAGGCCAGGCCGTGCAGAATATGAACATAATGTGCGGTTTCGACGAAAAGGAAGGGCTGGTTTGGTGAAAATAGTAAAAGGATCCCTTACGGCGCCAAAAGGATTTTTGGCTAACGGGATAAAAGCGGGAATAAAGAAGTCCGGAAGGAAAGATCTCGCAATAATATGCTCCGAGGTCCCTGCTATCGCGGCAGCAGCCTTCACTAAAAATAAGTTTCAGGCAGCGCCGGTCAGGGTAAGCAAACTGCATCTGAAGAACAAGACGCATCAGGCAATAATCGTAAATAGCGGCAATGCCAACTGCGCCAACGGAAAAATCGGCGACAGGGATGCGCTATTGATGACCGAGTTTACGGCAGAAGCGCTGTCGGTCAATGAAAATGAAATACTGATCGCGTCAACCGGCGTGATAGGCAAATATCTGCCGATACAAAAGATAAGCGGCAAAATTCCGGAATTGATAGACGGATTATCGGAACATGGCGGTGAATTTTTTGCGGAAGCCATAATGACGACCGACACCAGAAAGAAGGAAGCGGCTGTCAGATTTAAATTGGACGGCATTCCCGTTACTATCGCCGGCGCCTGCAAGGGCGTAGGCATGATTTGCCCGGATATGAAGGTAGAGCGGCACGCGACTTTGCTTTGTTTTCTGACTACGGACGCTGCTATTTCGAAAAAAATGCTTGAAGAAGCGCTTTATGAGGCTATAGGCGGATCCCTTAACATGATATCAGTTGACGGAGATATGAGCACGAATGATTCGTGCTTTATTCTGGCTAACGGACTGGCGGGGAACAAGAGGATAGGCAGCAGGGGAACGGATTACGGCGCATTTCTGGAAGCATTGGAACTATTGACGGAAAACCTGGCGAAGATGCTTGTGGCCGACGGCGAAGGAGCTACGAAATTCGTTGAAATAGAAGTCACGGGCGCGAAAAATACGGAAGACGCAAAGAAGATAGCGAGAAAGATATCAAATTCGAATCTTTTGAAATGCTGCATATTCGGCAATGATCCCAACTGGGGCAGGGTTATCGCGGCATGCGGCGCGAGTGATGCCGATTTTAATCCGGATAAAGTAGATGTTTATCTGGGCAAGGTCAAGGTGTTCTCTGACGGAGCGCGGATTAAGAAATACGACGAAAAGAGCGTCAAAAAACTTTTTGCAGGTAAAGATATATACATAAAGATCGACCTTAAAGGCGGCAGGAATAAGGCTACAGCCTGGACTTGCGACCTTTCAAAAGAGTACGTGGCCATAAATTCCGAGTATTCGACATAAACGAAGGTATAAAGTGAAAGAAGCCATCAAAAAGAGCGAAGTACTTATAGAGGCGCTGCCTTATATAAAGAAGTTTTTCGAAAAGGTTGTCGTTATAAAATACGGCGGAGCAGCCGTTGACGAAAAAGGCATAGAGAGCAGTATCCTCGAAGACATAATGTTCATGAATTATGCCGGGATGAGGCCGATCATTGTCCACGGAGGCGGGCCCTTTATATCTAAGATGATGAAGAAAGCCGGCATAGAGCCGAAGTTTATTCAGGGAAGAAGATATACCGATATCCAATCGATGAATATTATCGACAGGGCCTTAAGGACGATAAACCGGAAGATCGTAAGGGCCCTGAAGGAGATGGGTACCAAGGCGTTCGGATTGAGCGGTAAAGAAAACGGCCTTATCCGGGTCAGGAAGATGAAAAGCGGGATTGACCTTGGGTTTGTCGGAGAAATTACATCCGTAGATACTACCGTCGTAAAGAAACTGATCGAGGATAATATAATACCGGTGATATACCCGCTCGGTGTCGGCAGAGACGGAAATACGTACAACGTCAATGCCGACGACGTAGCCAGTGAAATAGCAATGGCGCTTAAGGCTGAAAAATTTGTGCTTCTGACTAATGTGAGGGGAATAATGAAGGATAAGAAGGATCCCGGCACGTTATATCATACGCTAAAAGCAAACGAGGTGAATGCACTGATAAAAAAGAAAATAATCGATGCGGGCATGATCCCGAAAGCCGGGTCATGCGTTAATGCCATAAAAGGCGGAGTCAAAAAAGCGCACATACTAGACGCGAGTATCCCGCACGCTTTATTACTGGAGATGTTCACCGATAAAGGAATAGGGACAGAGATAATAAAATGACTAAGACAGAAATGATAGCGGAAAAGTATAATAAATATGTCATGGCGACATACGGCCGGGACGGGATTGCGTTTGTAAAAGGAAAAGGCATAAAACTGTGGGATGCCGAGGGCAGGGAATATCTCGATTTCTTCCCGGGCTGGGCGGTAAGCGGGATAGGGCATTGCCATCCGAAGGTCGTCGCAGCGGTGCGAAAACAGGCCGGCATACTGATACATGTTTCGAACAATTATTATAATGAGCTGCAGGCCGATCTTGCGGAGAAGATAATAAGTCACGCTTTTCCGGGCAAAGTATTTTTCGCTAATAGCGGCGCAGAGGCCAACGAATGCGCGATAAAACTGGCGAGAAAATACGGAAGCCAGACCAAAAGATATGAAATTATAACGATGGAAAAATCGTTTCACGGAAGAACGATGGCTACGATAACTGCGACCGGGCAGGACAAGGTCAAGCATGGTTTCGAGCCGCTCCTGGAAGGATTTAAGACGGTTCCGTACAATGACCTGAATGCGGTGAAGAATGCGCTTACGGATAAAACTATCGCGGTCATGCTTGAGCCTATTCAGGGCGAAGGCGGCATAAATATGGCCGACAAGTCGTATCTCGAGGGCCTTAAAAAACTATGCAGCGAAAAAGATATGCTTTTGATATTCGACGAAGTGCAGACAGGCATGGGCAGAACGGGCGAGATGTTTTGCTTTAAAAATTATGGTATACAGCCCGACATCATGACACTGGCAAAATCTTTGGGCGGAGGCGTACCGATAGGCGCAACCGTCGCGTCGGCGCGAATACAGGATACACTGACGGCAGGGACTCACGCTTCCACGTTCGGCGGCAGTCCTATAGTCTGCGCGGCAGCACTTGCGACATTTCAGGCGATAGAAGAGGACGGACTCCTGGAGAATGCGAAAAACATGGGGGCGTACCTGAAAAAGAAATTGGAAGCCCTTAAAAAAGAGTTTTCATTCATAAAAGAAATAAGAGGCGCAGCTCTTATGCTGGGCGTGGAATTGTCCGTTGACGGCAAAAAAATATTCAATGAATGCATAAAGAGGGGCCTCATGATAAATTGCACACAGGGCAATATACTGAGGATCGTTCCTCCTCTGACTGTCAGGAAAAGCGATATAAACAAAGCAGTCAAGATACTTAAGGAAAGCCTGGCTACAATACAAGGACAATAACATGAAAAAAGATCTCTTATCAGTAAAAGACCTTACGCAGGAAGATATAAGCTATATTTTCGAACTCGCGGAAGGGCTTAAGGCCGGCGTGGGTGCTTTTGAAAGGCCTTTGAGCGGAAAATCCATAGGCCTGATTTTTCAGAAACCATCCAACAGAACGAGAATTTCTTTTGAGGTCGGAGTATTCCAGCTGGGCGGAAATGCCATTTACATGACCGGCGACGATATCAAGCTTGGCGTGAGAGAATCCATAAAAGACGTCGCAAAGGTACAGTCCAGATACCTGGACGGCATAATAGCGAGAACTTTTTTGCATAAGGACGTAGTGACGCTTGCCAAGTCCGCCGATATACCGGTAATAAACGGACTCAGCGACCTTCATCATCCGTGCCAGGCGCTGAGTGACATATTTACGCTGAAAGAAAAGTTCGGTAAACTGACTAATCTGACGCTTGCGTATGTAGGCGACGGCAATAACGTCCTGCATTCACTGATGTATGCCGCCGCATTAACAGGCGTAAATCTCAGGTTCTCAACGCCTCCGGGGTACGAGCCGAAAAAAGATATTTTTGAAGATGCAAAAGAAATAGCCGATAAGAATAAAACGGATATATTGTATTTCCCGGATCCGGAAGATGCCGTAAAAAACGCCGATGCCGTATACACCGATGTGTGGACCAGTATGGGGCAGGAAGCGGAATCCGAAAAGAGATTAAAGGTCTTCGGGCCGTATCAGATTAATGATAAATTATTCGGTAAAGCAAAAAAAGACGCCGTACTCATGCATTGCCTGCCGGCACACAGAGGAGAGGAAGTGACGGACGAGCTTCTTGACGGCCCGAATTCGATAGTCATAGATCAGGCCGAAAACAGGCTGCATGTCCAGAAGGCCATTCTTATTATTTATATAGGAGGAAAGAAAAAGAGATGAATCCGAAAGTCGTTCTCGCATATTCAGGCGGTTTAGATACTTCCGTGGCGATAAAGTGGTTTACGAACAAGGGATACGACGTCGTCGCGTATAT
>JAQUMG010000120.1 GCA_028718265.1 Candidatus Omnitrophota bacterium | reverse complement strand
AGGAGTCAATAAAATCATTAAAAATGCGTAAAGACGCTTACGATGCCTTGAGTAACTTCACGCAGGAAATTCTTTCCATCTAAGCGCCTGCGCAGATATACTTACATCTTCCGCTCTTAGTATCAAGGGCAAGTTCATTTTCCGGATCTATTTCTAAAGCCTTGTTCAAATATTTATTAAACATAGTGTTATTGCCCTTGATCTTATAAAGTTGGGCAAGGCGCACATACGCGTCGGCAAAATTCGGATCGATCTTTATCGACTTCCTCAGGTATGCTTCCGATTTTGAAATATCGCCGCCTGCAAATTCAGGCGCAAGCAGGTAAAAGCTCCCTAAACCGAATAAAACCCCCGCTGAATTAGGCTGCAATGCTTCAGCCTTCTCCAAGTTAGACTTAACAGCCGTGCCGTTGATCAGCTTTGAAAACAACCCGCCGTAATGAGCGATCATGCCCTTGGCCCCGGCATAAAGGCAAAAAGCGCGGGTATAATTGCTTAAATCCGCCTTAGTTCTGCCTGCCTCTATGACTTTCTTAGCCAGGCGCGCACTCCCTTGAAAATCCATCTGAATATATTGGACATAAGCCAGGCTTATAACTGCCGGATAAAATTCAGGCTGTTCTATTAAGATTTCGTTTAGCATACCTTGGGCTTCGTTTATTTTATGCTGACGGCGCAAGGTTTCGGCTATACCCCATTTTGCTTCAAATACAGCAGGATCGTTTTCAAGGATCCTCCTGAAGGCTGCTTCAGCTTCCTTATCCCGATGTTGATTAAGATAGGCCAGGCCTAAAATATAATTATTCTCTATAGAGGCCGGCATTTGCTTAAAAGCCGTCAAAGATTGCGTAAGGCCCTGTTTATCCGCTTTTTCATGCAGGCTCTTCCAGTCTAAGGCAAAGCAATTATTTAATAGAATAAGACAAAAAAACAAGGACCATAAAAAAATTTTCCTCATCCTTTACCTGTTGCCCTTTCCTTTTATGCTTTATTTTATACCAGAACCCTGCAGTTTTCAACCGCTATAACACCCTACCCACTGTCCCGATTGAATCGGAAACAGTTTCCCGATTGGAATGGAAACTGTTTCTCCTTTGATTTAAAGGCATTTTGCTGTAAAATAGTAATATGAAAGTAAATTTAGCTAAATCAGCCGGGTTTTGTTTCGGCGTAAAAAGAGCGCTGGATATCGCTTTTACAACCGCCCGAAGCGGCAAAAAAGTTTATATGCTCGGGGATATCGTACATAATGAAACCGTGGTAAATGAAATCAGGAAATCCGGGGTTAAAAAAATTGAACGGCTAGATAAAGTAAAATCGGGTATACTTTTAATCCGGGCACATGGCTCATCCCTCGAAACGCTGACTAGAGCCGAAAGGTTTGGTTATGAGATCATCGACGCTACCTGCCCGATGGTCAAAGAAATACACAAGTTAGCCAAAAATGCGCAAGCCAAAGGCTATAAGATCATAATCATAGGGGATAAGAACCACGATGAAGTCCACGGGATTGCGGGCCAGCTAAAAGAAAAGGCGCTGGTAATAGACAAAACTAATATTCCCCTGGGAAAAATAAGAAAGGTTAGAAAAGCCGCGGTTGTGGCGCAATCAACGCAAAACTTAAAAACTGTCCTAAAGATCGTGGAAATCCTTAAAAAATATATACCGGATTTAATATTCTACAATACGATCTGTAAGCCTACCCGCACCAAACAGGAAGAAATAATGACTATGCCACTGGAAAACGATGTGATGATAATCATTGGCTCTAAAGAAAGCGCCAATAGCAAAAGGCTCTATGAAATATCGCGTTCTTTAAACAAAAATAGCCGGTGGGTCAACTCTAAGAAAGAGATCAAACCTGGTTGGTTTAAAGGCGCAAAATCCGTAGGCATAACCGCAGGCGCATCCACTCCCAGAGAAACAATAGAGGATATAGCTAGTTATATACGTTTGCTTCCAAACTAACTTTTATCAGCCGCGCTTTGTCTCCCTCTATACTGGCCGCTCCAGCAGTTATTTTACCGCGTTATTGCCTTAAGAACCTTTTATGATTTTTTCTGCCTCGCGCCAATCATCCGCCGAAGTATTTGCAGGCCGGCCTTTTCTCTCCCAGATCTTTTTTGCCAAGGCCTTTATCTTTTCATCTGTCTCAGCCTTATTCTCATCAACCAAACGGTTATACATCAACGCGACCATAAAACCCAAAACCCAGGCATACACAAAACCCCAAAGCGCTCCGATGATACAACCGATGATCGTGGGATTGTAGCCCATATAAACCATGGTCATCATCTTACCCCAGGAACTTCCCCAGAAATACATCATATCCATGATCCCGAGCAAGAAAGTAATCCCGCCCCAAACAATACCCAATGCCAAACCAAAAGCCTTAGCATCTAATTTAGTCATGCCCTCCTCCTTATCTTGACTAATTCAGCTAATTATTAATTTTTATTACAACCATTAATTAGGATTATTTCTTTTCGCCGGCTTAGAACTTGCATTACCACTTCTTACAGGGCTTGCACCTGCTCCGCCTTTAGGCCCCGGAGGATTTTTCCAGTTAGTCCCCTGGCCGCCTGCTGGTCCCGGAGGATTATTATCACCCTGAATAGGCCTCAGTTTAGGGCTTGCGCCTGCTCCGCCTTTAGGTCCCGGAGGATTTTTCCAGTTAGTTCCCTGGCCGCCCGCTGGCCCTGGAGGATTATTATCACCCTGAATAGGCCTCAGTTTAGGGCTTGCGCCTGGCCCGCCGACTGGCCCCGGAGGATTTTTCCAATTAGTCCCCGGACCGCCTGCTACGCCCGGAGGATTATTTCCTGCTTGCGGCTGCGGCATTACTCCTGACTGCTGAGCTTGGTTAATATCTCCTCTTAATTCATTTCTCTCGCTACGCATGCTCTGCATATCTTGTTGTTTCTGCTGAACATTTTCCTGATGAACTGCCCTAAGTTGTTCTCTAAGCTTAGCAGCTGTTTCTTTGTCTCCTGACGCAACAGCTTGTTGTATTTGCTGCCTAAGGCTGCTTTCTTCTGCGCGGGCTGCCTGCGCATTCTGACCCATTTCCTGTTTCTGAGCCCTGATATCCTGCTTATCAGACCTTATCTCCTGACCGTAATTTACAGCAGAAGAAGCTTCGTCCTCTTGAGCATATATACTAGAGGCACTGCATAAAGAAAAACAAAAAACAATCCCGACAAACACCAATAATGTCTTTCCCATCATCCCTCCTCCTTTTTATTATTTATATTTTATTCCAAATAGAGACTTTTACAATATATTTATTAAAATAATTACCTGACGATGAACTCGTCCGAAAAAAAATTATCGATACGCTGGGACTACCGGCTATTTTAATTTTTCCGAAATCTCATAAAGTATGCCGCCGGCTATTTCAGGTTTGGGGAGTAAATATTTTCTAGCCGAAACCGTTACTTGCGCCTGATTGCCTGATTTCCTTATGATCTTGACCGTTATATCCGCGGAATTTATATTCCCGGAGACAACACCTGCTGCCCGGTCTTGCCTGCTAACCTCTCCCTTTTGTTTAAAAATCGCTAGACTAGTATCAAACACCCTGTCAAATGAGCGCGCGATATCCTTGGTGGCGCTGTCTTGCCCGGCCAAAGTAAAAGCCGCGGCAACCGGCAGGACTGCAACACCTGCCAGCATCGCTGCGCCATAGATCTTGGCGCTACGTATCCCGGCTGCCTTCATAGGTTCTGCCAATATAAGCCCTATTAATTGCTGAGCGCTGGTTATATTCTTATATTCCTGATTTATACCTATATCATAGACTGAAACTACTACCCCGGAGCCAGTGCTATAATCTTTTAAAACTATTTTTCCCATACTAAGCTTTAGCCTGTCGATCTGCATCGGCATCTGTCCGCCTTTTTTAGCGGATTCTTTTTTCCCTTCTTTTACGACCTTTAGCGAATCCACATTTAAAACGCCCTCTTTATTCTTTTCAAGCCCCAATTCCCTTAATTCCACCTCAACGTTTACCAAATGAAGTTTCTTCCTGAATAAAGCGCCTAAATCACAAGTAACCTTTATTTTTGTCAAATCTACTAAAATTCCTCTCGAAAAACCTTTTGGATTATAGATCTTAAATCCGGATATCTTCACTGATTGAGTAAAAATACCCAGTGAAAAAGAGTCGATATGAACGGGCGCGCCTGTAACATTAGAAGTAACGACTGTTACAACAGACTTGATGACCTGATCTTTGATTATGCCGAGCATAAAGAAACCCGCTATGACTGCTCCGATCACGATCAAACGCTTCTTTGCCATATTCCCCTCCTTAAACAAACGCTGCCTCTCAAACAAACCATACCTCTGGTGTTTATGGTTTGTTTGATACCGCACTATGTGCGGTATCTGCGTTTTGCGCTTGTTTAACTCAAGCGCTATTGCGCTGGAGTCCTTGTTTATCCTTACCTATATTTTGAATATTACTATCAGCCTGGTTTCTTGTTGTTATTTTATCATAAAATTATTACCGAGCCTAATTAAATTAGTTATGTTATAATATTTCTATGCAACTCAAAACTAAAATAGGGGTTTTGATCTTCGCGCTGCTTGGTTCCATATATTTTCTCTCCGTCAGGGGCAACATCGAAATATCCGATACGTATTTCTCCATAGAAACCGCAAAAAGCATAGTCGCAAACCATTCTCTATCCGCTGATGGTTGCCGAATAGGTTATTGCTATAAATCCAAGAAGGACGGACAGCTCTACTCGCGGTTTGGATTGGGGCTAGCTTTTATCTTTACGCCCTTAGTGTATCTGGGAAAAACAATAGCCTTATCCGCCAACGTCCCGGAAGATAAACTTATATATTTTCTCATATCTTTTTATAACATAATTTTTGGCGCCGGCGCCTGCGTAGTGATGTTTTATCTGGTAAGATTTTTTGGAAATTCTAACCGTTCCTCTTTGGTAATGGCGCTCTTATTGGGCCTTGGGACTTTTTGCTGGCGTTACAGCGCCTGGGATTTCTCCGAGGCAGCTCAGATGTTTTTTCTTTTATCAGCTATTTATTGCGTATTGAAAAACAGCCCTAAAAGTTTGGCCGCAGGAGGACTGTTATTTTCTTGCCTACTATTGCTAAAAATACTCTACATCATCTATATTCCCATATTCATTCTGTATATTTTCCTAAAAAACAGGCTGGATGTAAAAAATGCTTCCAAGAACGCCTGTTTATTTTTTCTGGCGGCTATGCTGGGATTTGGCCTTACGCTTTTTTTGAATTACCTGAGATTCGGCGATATTCTTCAATTTGGATACGGATTGGAAGCAAATAATTTTTATTTATCCGGCATAAAGGAACACGCGGTTAAATTGCTGTATTGGCTGGATAAAGGAGTTTTTATCTACAATCCTTTATTTATTTTGGGGGCCGCGGGATATTTTTATTTGTTTAAGCTGTTCAGGAAAGAGGCTATTTTCTTTATCTCTATCATCGCGCTAAATTTTATTTTGACTTCTATGTGGTATGGCTGGCATGGCGGCTCATCCTGGGGGCCCAGGTACCTGGTGCCGGTTGCGCCATTATGGCTGCTGCCCTGTTTTTTCTTCTTAAACAAAAAAGGCACAATCAAAATAATATTTATAACTATAGCCTTTATATCTATTCTTATCCAGGGGCTTAGTATT
>JAQUMG010000119.1 GCA_028718265.1 Candidatus Omnitrophota bacterium | reverse complement strand
CTTAGCCCTGTCATTAGGGTATATTGAGCCTCTTAGGCCTACTCTGCGCAAGTCGGCCTGTGATAATGCGCCTGGCAGGCCATACCAGTCTTTGTGATATCCACTACTGAGTTTTATATGAAATTGGTCTGCGGGCTTCATCGTGATCGTATTATTGAAGTCACCTACTTCGAGATCGTTATTAACCCTGTATCCTTTCGTATAGTAGTAGCCAAGGCCTGCGTAATAATCGAGAAAATCGCTTCCGCCGCTTATGGAACCGCCATACGAAGTATATCCGTAAGAACCTTTTTTGAAACCAAACCCCGCCCCCGGCTTTTTGCCCTTCCCTTTTTTGGTAAATATGTTTATTACTCCTCCGACAGCATTGTCCCCATACAGGACAGACTGTGCTCCTCTGACTATCTCTATTCTCTCTATCGAATCTATGCTGATCTGCGTCCAGTCGGTTCCGGAGATATCGATCTGATTGGTCCTTCTTCCGTCTATCATTACCAGAGTATTAGAAACCGATGTTTCTCCAAACCCCCTTAAGTCTACCTGCGCGGTCTTGCCGTTACCTATATAATCTCTGACTTCTATCCCCACTTCGCCTTTCAGCAGTTCGGGGATCGTTCGCGCATTCGATCTCTTGATCTGGTCCTCAGTAATGATCGAAAAACTTTTGCCGGCGCTCAGATAAGACTCTTCTTCGCGCGATGGCGTTACAACGATAGGCTCCAGCCTATGAGACGCTTCTTCTTTTTTCTCTTCAGCAAATGCTGAAGTCGCGATAAACAAAAATAATACGGCTGCTATTACTTTCCTCATTTTCCTCTCCTTACAATAAAAATCCCCGCACAAATAATGTGCGGGGTAAGTTCCCTAATTTTACTTAAACCCGTATATGGCGGCATTCCTGCGATGCCTTAATATATAGGTAGGTCTTCTGACTGAGGAGTCATCCTAATATTCGCTGCCTTCTCATCCTTAAATCAAAGATAATGGCCTGATCGCGAAATTCGTCATCCTCTACAGCGGCGGGACCGTTTCCGTTTGCACATCTTGCGATATGCGTTGGAATTCCCTTTTAAGCTCTCTCGAGCTCCTATATAGAATAGTGTGTCAAAGAATGAATTAGATTATATTCTCACAGAGTTACTGAGTCAAGAAAATTCTTCCCATTCCCACTTTCGCTTGGCAAAATGTATTGTGTTTCGGGCATCGCCATGATAACATTAGCTATCAGCAGCGAAATCGGAGGTAATTTAGGACAATTTCTCATGTAGGAGAAAAAGTAAATTCATATCAATTGCATACGATGAATATCCTGATATCCGCGGTGATCTGCACATATAAGAGGAGTGAATATCTCCGTAAGGCGATCCAGAGCCTTATTGACCAGACATTACCCGGGCATCTTTACGAAATATTGGTTATTGATAATGCGTTCGACGATGATACCAGAAGAATTATCCACTATAACTTTGCCGGTGTGAAAAATTTACGGTATGATTATGAGCAAAATAAGGGCACGGCTTTTGCAAGAAATAAAGGCTATAGGATGTCACGCGGGACGTATGTCGCGTTCCTTGACGACGATGCGATCGCATCATCCGATTGGCTCGAGAGAATTGTGGAAGCATTTAATGTATTGGGAGCAGAGCCGGCTTGCATTGGCGGAAAGGTTCTCCCTGTATGGGTAGAGCCGCGGCCTGCGTGGTTATCGAAATATTGCGAATATTGCGTCGGGATCCTTGACTACGATAAGATGAAGATCTCATTGAACATAGATGGTCCGTTTTTAGGAGGAGGTAATATGGCATTGCCGCGCGTCCTTCTCGATAAAGCGAATGGATTCAATACAATGCTTGGAAAGCGCGGCAGAAGACCGTTTACCGGCGAAGACACATTGCTTCAGATGGAGCTTATGGAAATGGGCTATAGATGTATATATGATCCAAGGATCGTTATCAGGCATCATATACTCAGGGAGCGCCTGAAACAAAGCTATTGCTATTCCTGGGCCTTTTTTTCCGGGATTTCAAAATCGTTGATCCGGATGCAGTTTGAACCGTTTCGTTTCCATAATAGGCTTCGTGAGATAGCCAGCGGGGTGGAGGAGGTATTAAGAAAGCCTATGAGCATCATTAAGTTAATGACCCGCGCCAATACGCCGGAAGATTTTTTATCGAATTTCATAACGATGATCAAGCTTGGGCGCATGGCAGGCTTTTTTACCAGACGATTTATGCGGACATCAAAGAGAGAAGAGATAGCGTAAATGGATCCCATGAAAGTAGTCCATGTCACTACGTTGACCCATCCTGGTGCAGGAAAATGCGCAGTAGCTATACATGTAGAATTATTGCGAATGGGAGTCGCATCCAAGGTGTTAAGCCTGGAACGTTTCTCAAGTAAGCGTGGTGTGGTATTCTTAAATGAAGAGAAAAGTATTCTCAGAAAGATTCAAGATAGAATATATCAACATGCAATAACTTCGGATTTCAATATATACAGGAATTCAATCTCCGATAAAAACGACTTATTTTCAAACGATCGTACAATCCACAGGTTAGGCAAGCATCCGCTGATATACGATGCCGATATTATTCATCTTCACTGGATAGTAAGGATGGTGGATTGCGCAGAATTATTCAGTCATGTTAGAGATAAGCATATTGTTTGGACATTGCATGATTGGAACCCGATGACCGGCGGATGCCATGTTCCGCGTGAGTGTACGAAATACAGAACACATTGCGGGGCCTGCCCTTTTCTGGGATTCAACTGTCAAAAAGACCTTTCATTCAAAATATTTGAAAGAAAGAAAAGCGCATATAAATCAAGTCATATTGACATCATTGCTCCAAGCCGTGCAATTGCCGAAGATGCACGCCAGAGCAGTTTGTTGAATGGATTTAACATCCATATCATTAATCACGGCATTTCATCGTTTTGGCTTCAAAGACGCAGTAAGCACGACTCGCGGGAAAAATTGAAATTACCACCGGATAAAACATTAATATTGTTCGGAGCCGCGTACTACTCAGAAAATAAGGGATTCAGCTATTTGCTGCAGGCCTTGAATAGAATTTCAAATAATGTAAAGGACATGGGATTAGTTATCGTTGGCCCTGCGGAATATGCCATGGATGTCGGCAAGGAATTCCCGGTATATAATTTAGGATATTTAAAGGACGCCGAGATGCTTGCATGCGCATACAGTTCAGCCGATATATTTATTATGCCATCGCTCGGAGAATCATTTGGCTTGATGGCTCTTGAAGCTATGGCATGCGCTCTTCCAGTAATAGGATTTGAGACAGGCGTGCTAACGGAAATTATAATAAATAGACAGAGAGGCATTATAACTAAAATGAAAGACGTTGAAGGGCTGGCAGAGGCAATGAAATATATGATAGACAATCCAAAGGAGCGACAGCAGATGGGTAATAATTCGCGGGAATATGTTTTGCGCAATAATACGATAGAAGCCCAGGCGGATAACTACCTAAAATTATACAAGAAGATACTATCATGTGAAAATAAGTGATATTCTCCCCATCTTACCAAAGCCTTAATTATGTTCACGAATAAGCGAGAGCCTCAGATACACATACATACAGCGATGAGCAAAAGGGACAGCGCGCTTACCGGATGCGCGTGGAAAGGATTCGAAGCATGTCAGAAATAACATCTGCAAAAAAAGGTAAATCCATGAAACTCAATCTTGGTTGCGGGCGTTATTACATGGAAGGTTGGATCAATGTAGATGCCCCAAAAAACGAAAACTGCTACGATGATCTAAAGGCTGACGTCTACGCGCGGATTGAAGATTTGAAATATCCGGACAACTCGGTAGACGAGATCCTTATGAACGCTGTTTTTGAGCATTTTCCCCGCCATGTGGCCATTATGCAGCTTAGAGCATTTTACAAGTGGCTTAAACCGGATGGCGGGAAGCTGACGATAACGGTCCCTGATTTTTGGGGCACAGTAGAGATGCTAAAGAAATCAGGAAGTCCCAAGGAGCAACAATTTTGGTTCAGGCATCTTTACGGGCCGCAAGATACGATCCGGCTTGGGATCCACTATGATGCTTTTGATGTGGAAAAATTGAAGTGGATGTTTTCAATCGTAGGATTCAATGAATTCCATTATGAAATAATCAAATTATGGCCAAGCATTCTCTTTATTGGGATAAAGAACCGTAGAATTAAATCTGATGCCGATACGGAACGCGACATCATTGATTACATGGCAAATTATGAGGCTAAGGACGAAAACGGCAGGTTATTTGGTGCATGGATGGATGCGATGGGACTGAAGGCTAAGAAACCGAAGACGCCTACATTTAAGACCCAGGAAATGCATAAGAAATAATATTTTAGATCGGGTTAAACCAAAATCAATAATAATATTACTTTGAAGATCCTCCCGTAATTGAGCATCATTACAGACGATGCCACTTTGAAGGGATCAATACCGCAAGATCTCTTGAGGCAGTATTGAACCATTTCTGAGGAGCATAGATGATCTTATTGTGATTTTCACATAACCAGGCCCCCCACCAGCTGAAGCTGCTATTAGCAATGATGTGATGTTTGCACATGGAAATCAGTCTGAGATCCTCATAATCTTTGTTCCCGTTATTATTTACAAAAGTAACAGGGTGTTCAGCATGAATATTTTTCTTGGCCCAATCAATATCATCCGAAAAAACAAAAAAATTCGGCGTAACGACAGATTCAGCGATTTTATCAATAGCTGCCTCGTAGTATTCATAGGAACATATGCCATGATGTCTATGGGTAATTTCATTGTCCACATAGTCTTTGCGGCGCACATGCAATGATACAGACGTTGAATTTGCGATTTTGCCTGCTAATTCCTTACTCTTTCCCGACAAGGCGTTTTTTACCGTAAACTCTTTGCGGATGATGTCCTCTATATCAATGAAATATTTTTCAGACTGCCAGTATCCGTCTAAATACACATCCGTACCCTTATCAATATCAAAAATACTTGAATCGTAAGAAAAATTTTTTTGTGTAATGACTTTCATAGGTTTTTTGCCAAATAGCCAGGATGTCAATCTTGGGCTTATTCTGTGCGAGTTGTTGATGCGGATTAAGTCGTACAAGTTTACAAATCTCTCTGTAATATTGAAATAACAAAGACCATACTTACGCAGTTTAGCCGTTCTATATGATGTAATATCTAATTTAAGAATGGTGCCCAATCTATAGGCCAGGCATCTTGCCAATGCATATTGAAACATTTGGTTTCCCAGACCGCCGACTAATTTTGCTATGATCATAATATTATAAAGTTTGTCAAATATTGTTAATATATGGAGATTTTTTATTTTCTTAATAAATGTCTTTTTAACCGTACCGCAAAAGCCCTGACCCGGCCATAAAATGGAATGGTCAACATATAATGCAAATGAAATAAGGTTGGGCTCCATCTAAAAACTTTGTATCCCCACTCATAAATTTCCCTGTTTTCAATGGCGTAAACACCACAGTCATAACAGGAGCAGTCTGCGAGGGAGGACTTGCCCTTTGGCAATTCATAAAATGCTTCCGCCCTGAATTTCCTGTACGCACAATTATTCCACACCTCCCTTACCGATGATTCAATTACATTGCCGAGATTCCTATAGGACCTGTTGCATCCAAATACCGAGCCATCCGGGTTAATTAACATGAAGCTCGT
>JAQUMG010000118.1 GCA_028718265.1 Candidatus Omnitrophota bacterium | reverse complement strand
CCTTAAAAAACTCGTGAAAGGCGCGTATCAGATCCCTGCTGTGGATATTATCCCGCACCTGTTTTCCTTTATAACCGAATACCGTATAAGGCGTACCGGTTACCGCGCATTTCATAAGGTATGAGAGAAAGCCGTGCAACTGCGTTCCCGAATGACGCGGCCCGGTCAGGCATCCACCCCTGAATATGGCGGTGCGCATTCCGAAATACCGCCCGTATTCCTGGACAAGGATATCGGCCGCTACTTTGGATGCGCCAAAAAGGCTGTGAAGATTCTGGTCTATCGACATATCTTCGCGGATGCCGTTTACGTAAGTGTGCTTGGGATCGATTTCGTAACGAAATTCCTGTTCGATTAACGGCAGGCGATTCGGGGTATCTCCGTAAACTTTATTGGTCGATGTGAAGATAAAAGCGGCCCCGGGAGCATGATTTCTGACGGCTTCCAGCATGTTCAGCGTCCCGTTCGCGTTTACGGTGAAATCGGTTATCGGCTCACGCGCCGCCCAGTCGTGCGAGGGCTGCGCAGCCGTATGGATTACGAGCTTTGTATCGGCAGCGTATTTCTTAAAGATTTTTTCTATAGCCGCCGAGTCTCTTATATCGGCGTTTATATGATTATATTTTTTACCCAGAGCTTTTTTCAACTCATCCTGCTGCCATCGGGTAGATGCATTGTCTCCGAAAAAGACTTTGCGCATGTCATTATCTATGCCCACTATATCAAAACCGAGGCCCGCGAAAAAAGAAGAGGCCTCAGAGCCGATAAGCCCGCCCGATCCCGTTATTATAATAACACTCATATCTTAACCTTTCTTTTCATATGCAGCTTTCTTAAATAATGATAACCAAATGGCGTAACCTATGACCTGGACGTAGCCCCATCCGACTTTGAAAAGCTTGAATTTGGATTTGCCCATCTCGGCGCTCCTGTTGATCCACGCCACGGGCACCTCGCCCACCTGATAGCCGAATATTATAGGCAGCATGCCGGTTTCTGCATTCATGGAAAACCCGGTACTTCTCCACGGCATTTTCCGCACGATATCCGCCTTGTAAAGTTTAAAATTGTTTGTAAGATCTTTTTGCTTAATACGGAACATGGCTCGCACGAGAAAATGATATCCGCGGTTCATCAGCTTCTTATCCGACGGATAACCGACTAACCGGCCGCCTTCGGTAAAGCGGGAACCTATGACGCCGTCGAGCTTTTCTTCTTCTATCTTGCGGATCATCGTTCCCACGTCATCAATGTTCTCAAGAAAATCGCTGTCCATGCTCAGGACATAATCGGTATTAGGACTGACATTTGCGAATCCCGTCCTGATAGCATAGCCTACGCCGGACGGCGGCCCTTTTTTGATGAGCCTTACTTTGCGGCTTTGCTTCATCCTGGCCTCTACCAAAGCGGAAGTATTGTCGGTGCTCGAATCATCCACGACGATAATCTCCAGCAGCTCTTTGCCGTAATGCGAAAGAAGAGCGTCGACCATTTGGCCTATTACCGCTTCTTCATTATGCGCTATGAGAATAATGGAAAGGTTTTCTTTCATGCCTTTACCCGTTTTTCAGAGATAAGAGTGGCCACGCTTACGCCCCAGAACAATATTGTAGCCATGAAAAGTACGGAGAAATGGTTAAGCGCATGTATGGCAATACTGTAACTGCCGATGAGTAAAACAACAGCCGTTATAAGCAGAAATTTTTTTCTTTCCGGAGCGACCTCAGGATAGCTGATGTAATTGAGCGCGGCGAAATAGAAGACAAATAACCACGACCATGTGTAATAAATACAATACTGAGGGAGGATTAATGCGAGCGTAAGAAAGATCGCACATGCAAGTCCGCGAAGGGCAGGTTTTGGCTGATTCCATACGGCTAAGCAGGAAAAAAACACTATCAGCGCCGAGAGAATTCTGATTATCAGATGAATAACGAAAGGCGGCAGTAGATAATAAAACTGCCACGTTCTTCCGAAGCCCAGCAGTCTTCCGATGGCGCTCGGAAGAGCCTGACTGCTTGCCCTGAGGTCTATGTAGCTCTCGTAAGAAGTTGTAAGAGAAAACGGCTTCAGCGTGCGCATGAACCATTCCTTAAGTAAATAATTGTAAAATTTTACGCCGAAGACAATATAAGGAATAACAAAAAATACGATAATAAACGCTGCGGCAAAATTGACAATGAACCATTTTTTTCTTCTCAGTAAAAAGTAAAGGACGAAGAAGATCAAAGGTATGTATATGGTAAGCGCCACGGCGAATGAAAGGGACGAAAGAAACAGCCAGTCTTTTTCGAACAGAAAGACAGCCAGAAGCATAAAGAACAAGGCGATTATTTTGTTCTGTCCATTAACCAGTTCATATGCGATAAGAGGCAGGGCCGCGAGAAAACTTAATTTAAGGTTCCTGACGCTTGTTTCGACATTTGGCGAAGGAATAATTTTCAGCAATATCAGTGCACTGAGGAGGAGCGCTATGATCTCTGTCCAGTACCATGCCTGTATAGAAGGCTTGAGGTCCACAAACTTGAATGGCTGGTACATCCGGCTTTGCAGCATATACGGGTATTGCAGGATCGTGAATCCCGGGGCATAACGGAACAGGGGCCTGTCGATGTCCGTAGGATTATCATAGGGAGACTTATTGAAGAAGACCTGATTGACGCCGAATAATCCGACCCGCAGGTCTTTACCGTTCCTGTGAGACGTAACCGCAAATATGGAAAAGATAAAGATGAATATCAGGGTCCCGAAAATTACATCGGAATCGATTATTTTCTTAAACGACATAGTACTTACCTCTTATTTTGCCGGTTAAAGCACCCATAGATTTTACCACAAATGGCTTTTGAAAGGAAGCAAATGGAGGGAATTTTTGCGATATTAATATAGTTGCTTAGGGGTAAATTGTCTGTTAGAATACGTCCGACAGCCTACCGGAGACAAGATGAGAGAAACCATACTTATTGTAGAAGACGAAAAAGACATAGTCAAGATGCTGGAATATAACCTTAGGAAAGAAGGTTTTAAGACCTTGTCTGTTCGTGACGGAGAGAGTGCAATAAATGCCGCTCTCAAGGAACATCCGGATATCGTTATTCTGGACCTGATGCTGCCCGGCATCGATGGCCTGGATGTATGCAGAACGCTGAAAAATGATGCCAAAACCTCACCTATTCCCATAATAATGCTTACCGCCAAATCGCAGGAATCGGATAAGATCGTGGGCCTCGAAATGGGCTCGGATGATTATGTAACCAAGCCGTTCAGCCCGCGGGAACTGGTAGCGCGCATAAAAGCGGTACTGCGCCGGACTAAAGAGAAAGACAGATCGCCGGAGGTGCTGAAAGACGGCGATTTGATTATCGACTTGTCTAAAATTACGGTTACTGTCAAGAATAAGCCGGTAGAATTAACGGCAAAAGAATTTGAACTCCTGAAAACATTGGTAAAGGCGAAGGGCAGGGTTTTGTCGCGTGATTATCTGTTGGATAATATATGGGGGCTTGACCAATCTCTTGAAATCCAGACGCGTACCGTGGATGTGCATATCAGAACCCTGCGAAAAAAGCTTAAAAGCGAATCAAAACGCATTGTCACCGTGAAAAATTACGGATACAGGTTCGAAGCCGAAGATTAGGTAATAAATAAAATGCCGGTCAAGATAAACTTTAAGCTGAAACTGATATTTTCGTACATAACCGTTATTTTGGTCTCTTTCGGGTTTATCGCCTTCTTTCTGGATAAAAATCTGGAAGAAAATTCCCTCCATACCGTAGAAGAATCCCTTGTTACGCAGGCCCATTTGGTTGCAAATCAGATCATAACCGAAAATCTCAGAACAGAAAACACTGCTTATTTAGAGGCTCTAGCCAAGAATTTGGGACAGGAGGCAAAATGCCTCATTACTATCATAAATCCCCGGGGAAAAGTCCTGGCCGATTCGGAAAAGTCGGAAAGAGAAATCCCGGAGATGGAGAATCATCTGAACCGCCCCGAAGTGCAGACAGCCATGAGCGGCAATGTCGGTATTGATATACGGTATTCTCCGACCCTCAGAATAGACATGCTTTATGTAGCTCTGGGAGTCAGAGATCAGGTTCAAATTGCAGGTATTCTAAGGCTGGCGCTTCCCCTCAGGACCGTACAGAAGACGTTATTTACTATCAGAAAAACGATTTTCATGGGCCTCTTATTTGCCCTGGTCTTTGCTTTTATTATAGGTTCCATATTGGCGGCCCGGACCATTAAACCCATAAACAGGATGATCCAGATATCGCGCAAATTTTCGGAAGGTGACTTCAGCCGGAGGATCACAGGGGTTCCGGGGGATGAAATAGGGGAACTCGCCGCTACTTTAAATAAAATGGCTCAGGACATAGAAGATAATATCCGGGAGATCAAAACGCAGAATCAGGAACTAGCGGCGATTTTCAACAGCATGATCGAAGGCATAATCGTTATCGATAAGAAATCGCATATAGTTTCCGTTAATTCCGCCACAGAAAAGATATTCGGCATATTTAAAGAAGATATGGAAGGAAAGATTTTTATAGAAGCGATACGCAATAATGATATTTCCGAAATTATAAAGGGCGTTTTAAGGGAGAAAAAGCCTGTGTCGAAAGAAATAAATCTTCTTCTGCCTGTCCGTCGGATATTCCAGATCAATGCCACGCCCACATTTGATAACGACGCTGTGAGCGGATGCCTGGTCGTCATACACGATATAACTGAAATACGGAGGTTGGAGACGGTGCGCAGGGATTTTGTGGCTAATGTTTCTCATGAATTAAAAACGCCGCTGACTTCCATAAAGGGTTTTATAGAGACGCTTCTGGAAGGTGCCATAGAAGACAAGGAGCATAATCGCGGCTTTCTTAAGATTATCCAGGATCATGCCGAACGGCTCAACAAGTTAGTAGACGACCTACTCTCTTTATCGTCTCTTGAGTCAAAAGAAATAGCGTTCGAAAGAAACGATTTTAATTTGCGGCAGCAAGTCGAAAAAGTTATTTCGGGTTTTGAGTCTCAGATAAAGAGAAAAGGTATAGAAATTAAAAATGAATTACCCGCAGATTTTTCCGTAGCAGCCGACAAAGACAAGATAGAGCAGGTATTTACAAACCTTATTGATAACGCGATAAAATTTAACAGGGAAAAAGGCCTTATAAGAATCTACAGTCAGGAAATAAACGGCAAGACAAAAATCACCATAGAAGATTCCGGAATCGGGATACCCGGAAAAGATATACCCCGCATATTCGAACGGTTTTACCGCGTTGACAAAGCGCGCTCGCGCGAACTCGGCGGTACCGGCCTCGGGCTTTCTATTGTCAGGCATATTGTTGAGTCGCATGGCGGTACGGCCGGCGTGGAGAGCGTCGAGGGCCTCGGCTCCAAATTCTGGTTTATACTTCAAAAATAGAATCCGAAATACCACTTCTTAAACTTTACTTAAATTTTAACTTGCCTTCAAGTACATTTAATATCGATATTGTATACTCTTTTCAAGATAGAAAGGAGTATAACATGTGCAATGTAACATCAAAAATTTTGATATTGATTTTTCTGCTGGCAGTAACTACCTCTAATATTTATGCTTACGAAGATGGTGATTTTCAGATATGGCATACTGAAAACCAGGAATTAAAGCTCACCGATCATTCCAGGATAACCGCAGAAGAAGAATTCCGGTGGGGCGGTAACGCAAGT
>JAQUMG010000117.1 GCA_028718265.1 Candidatus Omnitrophota bacterium | reverse complement strand
TATTACGCAGTCTATGTTGGCGGGCGTTGCGTAAGATACGTCAAAGCTGTCGTTGCCGGCGGCTGCGATGGAAACGCATCCTTCTCCGTGCGCGTATACAAAGACGGTTTCTAGTGTCGAGGAAAATCCGAATCCGCCCCATGAGTTACTTAAAATATCCGCACCGTTATTGGCGGCATAGTATATAGCCTTTGCCAGGTTGCTGGTACTGCCTGACCCTGAATCACTAAGACCCTTGACAGCCATTATCTTCGCCCCCGGAGCGACACCTATAACACCTAAATCATTATTCCCGACGGCCGCTATCGTGCCGGCGCAGTGCGTTCCATGGCCGGCGCCGTCCATGGGGTCATGGTCATTTGTATCTTCAGGATCATTGTAATCATTGTCTTCATTGCTGTCTATCGAGTTCGCAAAATCAAACCCATAATAATCGTCGATATAGCCATTCCCGTCGTTATCAATTCCGTCATCCGGAATTTCTGCCGCGTTGATCCATATGTTGCCGGCAAGATCGGGATGCGTGTAGTCTACTCCCGAGTCTATTACCGCGACAACAACCCCTTCTCCTATGGTAATATCCCATGCCGCCTCGCATTGTATCTTTTTTATACCCCAAAGATCGTCATAGCCTTGCCCCCAGGAAGCTGCACTGGCATAGTATGGGTCATTAGGCGGATCTTCGGGGAAACTATAGGCATACACTATGTAATTCGGTTCGGCATATTCTACATTAGGATCTTTATTATATTCAGCTACTGTTTCCTCGACGGATTGGCTTTCTTTAAGTTCTAATTTGTATATTCTGTCAAGATCGGGAATCTTTGCATACTTAGGGGCGCTTTCTAACCGCTTAAGTAAATGTTTTTCTTTTTCGGTCAGAGTAACGGTCTCCAGGGAATATGTTTCCTGAAAGTGTTTCCTGAGCACTTCTTTCTGTCCCAGAAGCTTGATTCTTTCTTTGTCTTTTTTAAAGTTCTTAAAAACAGGGTTAATTTTTTTTACTTTGTGTTTCTCATTGAGCTTATCAATCGAAGGGGATATCTGGACCGGGCTGGTAATCTCTCCTCCCCGGATTATTTCGCGTTCAAGAGTATCGGCTGCATCGGCCTTGAATTTAACTATGATTTCATTTGGTACATAACGGGACTGCGGCTGGATCTGTTTGGGCGTTTCTATGGTGTTTTCTTTACTTTGGGATACTGCTGGAGAATTGGCCGGAATTAGTGAAACAGCTGCCGCCGGAGCGCTGATTGTATGGCCTGATATAATGACAGATTGCGTATTGACATCACTGTTTGGCTTATTATCACTTTGGGTATTCGCGACTACATCGCCTGTGGACTGCATAAACCAGTACCACGGTTTATCCTCTGTAAGGCCGGCGTCCTGGCTTAACAGAATCAGAGCGGCTACGGTAACCGCTGTACATAATATTATAGTTTTGAGGTTTGAGGCTTTCATAGCGAGCGACCTTTATCAAAACTTTTTAATACTTCTTAAAAATAGCAGACATAAAAAGACCCTTTTATTGGATCACTATAGTATACCATATAATTTACGGGAAATCAAGATGGGGAAATGTAGCTTTTTTAACTCTTAATCATAAGAATGCCCAAGATATACAAACCCGATATCTTGGGCATTTTAAAACTTAGAACAACCTTACTATATACTTTTGTTTACTTTATGACCTTTATGGACTCCGCCTTACTTGCTTCAGACTCATTTATCTGGATTTTCTCACCTATCTTCAGCTGATTTAAGGTAATGGCATCCAAAGTGTCGCCGACAATCTTTGCCGTTGAATCTACCGTATAAGTGGTGGTTTTCCCCATATCATCGGCAATGGTTACTGCTCCGGAAGTAATACCCTTTGCAGGGTCTATTAATGTAACGGAGACTATTTTACCTACAACTGTTCCCGCTTGTTCCGCAACCGATTTCGCTCCTTCGGCTGCTGCCTGCGCAAAAGATACGTAACCCATAAGCATAAGTGCTAACAAAACAACTGCTGTCTTCTTCATGACTATCCCCTCCCCCCTTCTTTTTCTTTTACCGTTTTGTTCTTTGAATCTGCTGCTTCTTTGCTAATTATATACCAATAAACTGCAAAAACCAAGATTTATTTACGCATCCTCCTGAAAGGAACGAAAAGCTTTGCGCCGGTCGCATCGCACCATATGTCATCGGCATTGCCTGAAAAGATATTATTTATGATCCTGTTGAGCCTTTCTGTCAGGAGCATACCATCTTTGTAGGTTATATGGATACCATTAATTGAGTTAGTGATCTCGTTATCTCTTATAAGAGGCTTCTCCTTATGCATCCTTAGAATTATGCCGTAGTTGTTGCTATCCAGGGTGTTATTCTTTATTTCGCCAAGTATGGCCCCGCCGAAGACCTGGGAGAATAGGTATATCCCCGTATCGGCATTAGATATCTCGCAGTTCTCTATTATGGGCGCTATGGCGGGATTGCCGTATAAGTTCCATATCTCGATTCCCTTGCCGAAGTTATCTCCGCCGTAAATATCGGAATCAGGCATTATGATGCAGTCTTTCACCTCAGCGCCTGTGTTTATTATAGTGATACCCGCGTCGTTCATGATTTGGATCCCGTCGGGATATTTCGCGTTTACGAAGTTTATATATTCGCCGCCTGAGTAGACTATTTGGAAGCCGGCGACTTCCCCGCCGGTTTCGCCGATCAATAGCTTGCCGTTTATAATAGTGTCCGTAGCGCCCATCGCGCTTATCAGTGTCTTGCCGTTCATCTCAACCGCACCTTCGTCATAAACGCCCTTCTGAACGTATATTACTTTTTCGCTGCCGGCGTTATTAATAACAGATTTTATTGATCCGCCCGGCTGCACAACCGTAAACGGCATATTGTTAAATATTTCTTTTAGCTTATAGTACGCCGGGCGCGGCGTTATACTGTCTACCGAACCTGCATTGGGCGATACCGATACGATACCCCAATATTCTTCGTTCGCAAACCTGTCCGGAAATACGCCCTGGGTGTATCGGCGGTCTTGCGGCGCGCCTCCTGTGTCGTGCTGCGATAAAAGGCCGGGCGACTTCCACCATTCGTCGGAATACGACATTAATGTCCCGCCTGAGGCGATTTCCGAAGCCATAATTTCAACTGCCATATTGGCATTCCATTCCGACTGACTCTTTTCATCAACATAACCGGCAGTTACGATGTAATCCGTACCGTCAAATGACCATGATTCGGTATAGTAGGCATCCACGCCGTATTCGGATATCCAGAAAGGCTTGTTGCTTCTGTGAACGAAATCGTCAAACATATCGCCGAATGTAATGCCTTCATATACATTTGCACCCCAGACATCAAGGTAATCCATATTATCATCGGTAGTAAGCAGGCCTTTGTCGTCTATGTGGTATATATTTGCCACTGCCGCTGTTACCGGATGATAGGCCGGTTTTTCTTCATTGTATGCTGTCTCCGCAAGCTCGTTCAGCAGTGTGTAATAATCGCGATCGCTTCCTTCGTATGCCAATTCAACTTCATTGCCCGGTGACCACATAAGGACGGCAGGATGATCTTTATAGGTATGTACGTAAGTCAGAAATTCATTCTTTATGTCTTCTCTTACAGCAGGATTGCTCAGATCTCTTTCGCCGTCTATAAAGAAACCCATAATAACATAAATCGGATCCGTCCCGTTATTATAACAGGCGTCTAAAAAACCTGTGGAAGTATCCTTACTATATGTACGTACGGCGTTAACGCCCATAGCGCGTAAAAGCGGCAGATCCCGGTTGTATATCTCACCATTCTTATATACGTCCAAAGGAGATACATCGGAACCTACGGGTACGGGTTGATATGTAACGCCTTTTATCCTGAACTGCTGGCCGTTTACCAAAATTTTATTTCCGTCGATTTTAACCGGCCCCGTGCTTTGAGGCTTATCAGACGGAGGATCCGGAGGAACGGGTGGAGTGCCGGGCACTATCTCAACACGCGCATCGTCGAAATATACCGCCCCCGCATTATTCTCTAAATCCGTCTGGACAAAACTCAAAGAGGCTGTCTCGGCGCCATAAGGAACTACGGAAGAAACGGAAAGTTCAATCCATGCGTCAGTCGCTCCTGTTATTTTTTCGCTTTTATGCACCTCGATAGGATTATTGCGATTACTGTTATAAGTTATCTGCAGGAATGCTTCCGCATTTCCTGTAAGCGGGTTATCACCGGAAAAACTGGCAACCCAACCCGAGGCATTTACCGTATCACCCGGCTCGACGGGAAATTCCTGGCTTACGCCTCCCCATCTCGAATACCGGCCGTAGAGAACTTGTCCGGACGATTGCCTGCCGGTGCGTGCGTGAGTCGTTGATATATAGGATGCCGAGCCGTCGCCAGGGTTAAATGACACATTGCCGTTCCACCTGGTCCAATCCTTTTGAGGATATGTACTATTTTCGAAACTGCTGTTTACAATAACACCGGCTACGTCCGTATCACTTGTATCAAAAGTAACATTTATAGACTTTGTCTCTTCTGCGCCCGACCTGTTTCGGCATTTCAGAACCAATGTATTAGCGCCTGCTTTGACTGGTACGCGCGCTATAAGTACGCCGTCTTTAGCCAGATATTCTATACCGTTAATATTTATATACAAATCAGAAGGGTTTGAAAGGGTGGCTGTTACCAAAGCCGGTGTTTCATAAAAGATTGTCCCGTCTGTCGGATAAGTTACGTCGAACAACCCTGCCAGCGCATTCGGATCATAATTTACGGTTACTGTATCGGAATGTGTTCCGTTAAGAGTTGCCGTCAGTTGATTTGTGCCGGGTGTCAGATAAACGGTAGTCTCCCACTTTCCTTCCCAGCACGGAACAGTCACGCCGTTCAGGTCAATTGATGCAACAGAAATATCGGGTACTGTCCCTACGACGGGTATCAAGTTTGATTTGGCAACTGTCCCGTTCTGCGGCGATATGATTTTAACTGTATTAACCTCGAGGAGGGCATCGTCAAAAAAAACGCTTCCCGTAGAAGCTGCTGTGCCCGTAAGGATAAAACTGAATGTCGCTTTTACCGCACCGGCTGGTGCCGTGGCAGTAACAACACGCTTCACCCAGGGCTTCGCTGATGTTATAGAAGTGCTTTCATAACCGGCCAATTGATTATTTGAGCTATTTAAGAATTCAAGTTTTATAAACGCCTTAGCACCGTTATTAAGAGGAGGGTTGTCACCGGAAGACGGGCTCATCAGCCAGCCGCTTGCAGTAATCACATCGCCTTCCTTAATCGTGACGCTTTGGCTATACCCTCCCCAACGATCACCGGTTCCGGAGAGTACCTTCCCGACTGCGCGGGTACCGGAATGCGCTGATCCGGGAGGCGCAGAAAATCCCGGGACGCTGCCACCCGCTGGCCCGCCCCATCCGTACCATAATACAGGCGGCCACCCGGCCTCAAAACCGGGGTCACCCAAAAGATTCGCCGCTTCGGCATTACATGCTAAAACCGACATTACGAAAATACAAAATATCCATGTAGAAATTCTTTTCATGGAAATAGGATAGCAAAATGAGGGATTTTTGTCAATAAGAATCTTAGTTTTTGTTCGTTTAATACATAATGCCCACCTTCTTATTGAAGATGGGCATTATGATTAGTTTCTATTCGTACATCCATATCGTGTACTTACTGGCATCATTGGGGTTTTACGTTAATTTTCAGCTCAGATCTGCC